>JAFGHO010000020.1 GCA_016930085.1 Spirochaetales bacterium | reverse complement strand
GCACGCGTCGATGCAGTTTCCGCACGAGATGCATGAGGTCTCCAGTAGCGGTTTTTCCATTGAAGGGGTCACAACCGCCTTGAAACCCCTGTAAACGAACCCGAGGGCGGCAACGCCGAGAATCTCCGAACAGGTTCTCACGCACCTGCCGCAATTGATGCATTTGTTCGGATCGAGTGATATGAAGGGATGCAGTGAATCGGTTCTGAATTTTCTCACCTCACCCCTGTATTGTTCGATATCCACACCGAGTCTGTCCGCGAGTAATCTGAGTTCACATTCAAAAGTCGAATCGCACCCGCACTGAAGGCACCGTGACGCCTCCCCGATCGCTTCATCTCTTAAAAGCCCTTTCTCCACTTCTTCGAAATTTTTAATCCGTTCTTTCGCATCGGTTTCCCGAAGCGAACAACGCTTTTTTTTATCGAGGTGGGAATATTCGTTTTCACTCACCGTATCGAGGCGATGTTTCAGGCTGTAGAACGGACTTTTTTCCCCTTCCGCTTTTCCGGACTTCAGGTAACGGTCTATCGATTCGGCCGCTTGACGGCCTTGCGCGACGGCATTCACCGCAGTCAGGGGGCCGGTCACCGCATCCCCGCCCGCGAACACCCCGGGCCTCGATGTTTCGAGGGTTTCCTTTTTCACGCTGATGGTTCCTCGGGGTTCCAGGGAACATCCCGAGCCGGTATTGATCCCCCCGGCATCGACCCCCTGGCCGATTGCGCTGATCAGGTAATCGCATTGGAGAAAAAACTCCGAGCCGGCGACAGGTACCGGCGACGGACGTTTCCCGTCTTCCGCTTTTTCGAGTTTCATTTTCGTACATTCGATTCCCCGTAATTGGTTGCCATTTTCCATAATTTTCACGGGATTGGTGAGAAAATGGAATTCGACCCCCTCTTTCTCCGCCGCTTCGACTTCGAGATGGTGGGCGGGCATCTCTGCCACCGAACGCCGGTAAACGAGTTTTACCGCTTCCGCGCCGCACCGAAGGGCCGTCCGTGCCGCGTCGATCGCCGTGTTTCCGCCCCCGACAACGGCAACGATGCCGCCGAACCGCGGGATACCTTCACACTGGACATCCCTGAGAAAGTCGATGCCCGGAATAATCCCGGAAACACAATCCTCTTTATCAAGCCTCAGCCTGGCGGGTTTCCAGGCACCGACTGCGATATAGACCGCATCGAAACCGTCGTTCAAAAGACCGTCGAGCGTTTTCCCTTTCCCGATTTCGCTTCCCGTCTCGACATCGATACCTAGCCCGATTATCTCCCCTATTTCCCGGTCGAGAATTTTTTTCGGGAGACGGTATTCGGGAATACCGTAACGCAGCATCCCCCCAAGCATTGGCATCATATCGAATATCGTTACCTTGTACCCCCTGAGGGTAAGGTAATACGCGCATGACAATCCCGACGGCCCGCCCCCGATGACGGCCACCTTTTTACCGTTCGGTTTCTCGGGAACAGGCGTCCACGGATCTTCGGCGTCCGTATCCGCCGCATAACGTTTGAGGGGATTGATCGCGACCGCCTCGTCCACCAGGTTTCTCCTGCACGCGATTTCACATTCATGCGGACACACCCTCCCGCAGACAAGCGGAAGGGGATTGCTTTTCTTGATGACCTTGATCGCTTCCCTGACGTTTCCATTGCTTAAAAAGGTGATATATTCCTGGATGTCGATACCTGCCGGACATCTGTCTTTACACGGCCCGATACAATCGGCATAATGATTCGAGAGGAGAAGAGCCAGCGCCGCCTTACGCGCTTCCCGCACTTTTCCATTGTTAGTTGTTATTATCATGTTGTCCGAGACCGGGGTGGAACATGAAGGCAGCAGTCTGCCTACCCCCTCGACTTCGACGACGCAGAGAAAACACGAGCCGTAAGGGGCAAGCCTGTCGTCGTGACAGAGTGTGGGTATATCGTCGATATTGTGTTCTCTCACGACCTGAAGTATCGTTTTATCGTCTGTCGTTGGTATTTTTTTTCCGTTTATCGTTACTGTTACCGATTTCATCAATAAACCTTTCTAAGCTATATTTTGATCACCGCATGAAAGCGGCATGCGTCATAACACAATTCACATTTAATGCATTTGTCCGGATCAATCGTGTGCGGTTTCTTTTTTTCTCCCGCTATGGCGCCCGATGGACACCGTTTTACACAGAGGGTACAGCCCGTACATTTTTCCGGGTCGATCCTGTAGGTAATCAGGTGCGGACAGCTGTGCGCCGGACACCTCTTTTCCTTGATATGGGCGATATACTCGTCCCTGAAATACCGGAGTGTGGTGAGGACGGGATTCGGCGCGGTCTGACCAAGACCGCAAAGGCTGCTCCGCTTTATCGTTTGCGCCAGGTCTTCGAGGATATCGAGGTCCTCCTCTTTGCCGTCCCCGGAGGTTATCCTTTCCAGAATCTCGAGCATCCGCTTTGTTCCGATTCTGCAAAAGGTGCATTTTCCGCACGATTCGTTCTGGGTAAAGGTGAGAAAATATCTTGCCACATCGACCATGCAGGTCGTTTCATCAAGCACGATCATACCTCCCGAACCCATGATTGCGCCGGTTTTTGTAATTTCGTCGTAATCGATTCTGAGTTCGCCCATCGAGGCCGGTATGCACCCGCCCGACGGACCGCCCATTTGCACCGCCTTGAAAGCCTTGCCGTCCCTTATTCCGCCGCCGATATCAAAGACGATCTCGTTGATCGTGATACCCATCGGGACTTCGACGAGTCCGCTTCGTTTGATTTTTCCGGCCAGAGCGAAGACCTTTGTTCCCTTGCTTTTTTCCGATCCCAGACGGGAAAAAGCTTCCGCCCCATTGACAACGATCCACGGGACATTCGCGTATGTTTCCACATTATTGATGTTTGTCGGTTTACCGAAAAGCCCGCTTTGTGCGGGAAATGGCGGCCTGAGCCGGGGAACCCCCCGTTTCCCTTCGATCGAAGCAATGAGTGCCGTCTCCTCGCCGCAGACAAACGCCCCCGCTCCTTCCTTGATGACGATATCGAGATTCATCGGAGAACCGAGGATTCGGGACCCGAGATAGCCCCTGGCCCCGCACTCACCAATGGCACGGCGAAGGCGTTCGATCGCCCTTGGGTATTCGGCACGGACATAAATGTAGCCTTTCTCGGCACCGATCGCAAAAGCGGCGATCATCATCCCTTCGAGTACCGAATGGGGATCGCTTTCGAGAACGCTTCTGTCCATAAAGGCACCGGGGTCCCCCTCGTCGGCATTACAGATAATATACTTTTTATCGCCTTCGGCCTGACGAGCGAACCGCCACTTCAGTCCAGTCGGGAAACCGCCCCCCCCCCTCCCCCTCAGTCCGGAGTCAAGTATTGTTCCGATAACCTCCTCAGGACTCAATGACGACAATACCATCCGGATCGCATTGTACCCGCCGCGTGCGGTATATTCGTCGATGTTACCGGGATCGATATCGCCGCAGTTCCTGAGGACGATACGTTTCTGTTTCCTGAAAAAATCCGTTTGTTCTCCGGAATCCGGACCCCGGACGATCCATTCGGATACCGGCTTGTTTTCGATGATGTGTTCGGCGACAATACGTTTTACCTTTTCCGGCGTCACACTCCCGTAAAGGTACCGGGAACCGTTCTCGATAATCTCTACCAGCACCTCCTCATAACACATACCCATGCACCCCGTTTCCCTGAGTGAGACCGGGAGATTTTTTTCCGATACCTGTTGTTTGAATTCATTGAAAACCGCCGTACCCCCGGCGGATATGCCGCACGTCGCGAGTCCGACTTTAATCTCTTTCATTTTTTTCACTCCTCTATGGCGCCTTCCCTGTAGTTTTTCAGAATCTTCCGCACAGTCTCCACCGTCAGACTTCCGTATGTCCGGTCCCCTATCATCATCGCCGGTGACAACGAACAACAACCTAAACACGCGACTGATTGAAGTGAAAAAAACCCGTCCGGGTCCGTTTCACCAATGTTTATTCCCAGTTCGCTGTGAATGGCCTTGACGATTTTCTTCGCGCCGTTGACATGACAGGCGGTCCCTTCACAGACCTTGATGAGGTATTTCCCCAGGGGCCGTAACCTGAATTGGGTGTAAAAGGTAATCACCCCGTATATGTCGGCTGCGGGAATGCCGACAAGTTCGCTGATATAGTAAATCGCGTCTTCCGGAATGTAGCCGTAAGATTCCTGTGCGGACTGTAAAAGGGGGATCAATGAACTGCTTTCATTCGTTTTTCTGAGTAAATCGATTTTAAACCGATGTATTCCCTTCTCTTCCCGTAAAACACTTTCATTTTTCAGTCCCATATTCCATTCCTTTCCGGTTACATTTCCATGAGATTGACCACCGGAAGTTCCTTGATTCGGAGTATCCCGTCGATCGTAAGAATTCTCGAGTTCACCATTCTGTCGATGTCATTGTAATCGCCGCCAGTGACAAGTAATACCAGGTCATAGCCTCCGGTTGTGCAGTCACAATACACAATACGGTCGTTCAGCCTGAGAACCGGGTAAATCGTATCGAGTTTTTCATGTTCCAGTTCGACGAGAAGATATGAACACACGCGGTGTTTCCTGTCGCGTGTCTGCCCGAACGACTCCTGTTCCGCGGCAAGAGCTTTCTCCGCATTCAGGAGGATTTCTTGCGTTGCGTAATCCAACACGGGAACGGTAACCCCCAGATACTCGATTGTCTCCACCCCGTCGAGGGTGCGTATCCGGGTCTCGACCGTTTTCTCGAGTTCGCGGGGGGTCGCCGCCTGCAGCAGGAGAAAAATATCGTATTCACCCCTCGTCGCATCGCAATAGAGAACATTCTCCCGATTGAACAGGTCCTGGTAGAGTGTGATAATGTCGCAGCCCGAATTCGCCTTTATGAGAACGTACGCGGAACAGACAGGCTGAGGTTTTACGGCTTCCCGAACGGGAGGTACTTCCTTTTTGATGTCGAGTTCGAAAATTTTTTCACATTCCTCGGAAAGTGCGTCGGCGGTAAAGGGTTTCTCCATAAAGGCGTTGATATTGAGTGTGGAGATTTCCTCGGAGTTCACCATCTCCCCGTATGCGGTAATAACGATGACCGGGATATTCGGGTACTTGAATTTGATAATTTTCACGAGTTTGATGCCGTCGATATCGGGCAACCTGATATCGGCGATAATGATATCGGGAGGAATATTGTTCCGGATGTAGGTCTCCAGTTTCTTTAGTGCCATCAATCCGTTTTCACAGGGTATGGGGGTAAAGCCGTGCTGCATAAGCCCCAATGAAAGGGTTGTCCTCAATGACGCTTCGTCATCGACCAGTAAAATATTTCTCTGCATTGTTGGCTCTCCTTTCTTTTCATGTATAAAAGCAAATAGTGTGCCAGGCCGATGTTCCGGAAAAGGCACCACATTTGTTCTTTCGGGGTTGCTCTTATCTTTTTTTTTATATTCGCGGGGTGGTATAAAAATTCTGAACAATAACCGTAAAAATATTTAACAGTGCGGGTTAAAAAAATATACAGGTTCTTCTCCTCGAGAAGCAGGAATTGCCTTATTGCAACATCCGTTATAACGGTATATATTATTGATAACGATAAAAGAACATACGGGTTCTATCTCGATGCGGGAGCGGCTGCCGTTCCGTATTACGTTCGGCCCGATTGACGGCACATGACGGACACTCACGGCGGCCATATGCCTGCAGCAGGAGGCCGACATGAAAAAAATCCTTTTTTTTCTCACCGTATGGTTTCTGTCCGTTACCCCCCTCTTTACCGAAGGCCGGAAGGAAGCGGCCGAATACGAAGTGCTTCGCGAGCGGATGGTACGAACCCAGATCATGGCGCGAAATATAACCGATCCCGGTGTGCTTCAGGCAATGAAAACGATTCCCCGCCACCTCTTCATGCCTGAAGGTGTCCGGCATCTCGCCTACGGCGACCATCCCGTCGGCATCGGAGAAGGCCAGACGATATCCCAGCCGTATGTCGTCGCACTCATGACCGAATCGCTCGGGCTCGAAGGAGACGAACGGGTCCTCGAGATAGGGACGGGTTCAGGTTACCAGGCCTCGATCCTCGCCTTTATCGTCGAAGAGGTCTATTCGATCGAAATCAAGGAAACCCTTTACAAAAAATCGACCGAAACAATCGGGGCCGTGGGGATTACGAACGTGAGAACGATGTTTGCGGACGGATATTTCGGATGGAAGGAACACGCGCCGTATGACGCCATCATGATTACCGCCGCAGTGAATCATATTCCGGCCCCGCTTCTCGATCAACTCAAAGACGGGGGAAAGATGATTCTTCCGCTGGGGAACCCTTACAGTTTTCAAACCCTTGTTCTTGTGACGAAAGATGGAGAGGATTATAGTATCGAAGAAATCTGCGGGGTAGCCTTTGTTCCCATGACGGGAAAGGCGATTGAATGATGAATAATCACGGTACCGGACGCCGCTATACCCGCCATGAACAAGACAGACGATGCTTTTAGCCGCCGTTTTTTTGCTTTCTCTTTCATCCCTCTCGTTTGAAGTACTGCTTGCGCGGTTTTTCTCGATTTCTCAATGGAACAACCTCTCCTTTATGGTCATCAGCATTGCCCTTATGGGATTTGCGGCAAGCGGTATTTTTCTCAATCTCGTCTCGTTTCGACGTCCCGGTTTTGAACACGGCTTTGCGGAAAAAAAATGGATTCGCCGGTTTGTCCTTCTTTTTTTTCTTTCGGCATCCGGATCGTACCTGGCGGCGAACGCGATACCGCTGGATTATTTCAGACTCCCCTTTGATCCCTTCGAGACGGTGCGGCTTATTCTAACCTTTCTCCTCCTCTCGTTCCCCTTCTTCTTCGCCGGACTCCTCACCGCACTCGCCTATGTCTGCAATCCCGAACGGCCGGGGTTCGTCTATTTCCTCTCCATGCTCGGTTCAATGTGCGGCGCCATTCTTCCGGTTTTTCTTCTCCCTCTTTTCGGACCGGGCGGCTGTATCGTCATATCGGCATTTATCCCCGTGCTTCTTCTTTTTTATACCGATATGAAACCCCTTCCTGCCGTCCTTAAGTTTTCGGCCTGCTTCGTGGTTCTGGTTTTTTTACTCACGTGGGACGGCGGTGGTTTGACCGAGGCCGCCCCGTCCGCCTACAAGACCCTCCCCCAGCTTCTAAAACAACCCGGAACGCGTGTTGTCGAAACGCACCACTCGATCCGCGGCAGGATCGATGTGGTGGAGTCACCGTCGATTCGCTTCGCACCCGGACTCAGCCTCAAATACGGCCTCCCCATGCCCGGACAACGCGTCGTCATCAGGGACGCAGACGAAAAACTCGTCCTCTACGATATCGATCCGGACGACCCGCCGGATCTACCCGCATACACGCTTCCATTCTGCGGTTATACCCTGCACCGGAAGCCGGAGAACATCCTCGTCATACAGCGCGGAGGCGGGATAGGCCTGCTTTCCGCGTTACGTTCGCGGGCTTCCCGTATCACGGTTGTAGAGGAACATCCATGGATTGCCGCCTATGTTGACGATTTCTACAAATCCGGCCGCATCAGGGTGGCGGGTGAAAGCTGCCGGGTGCACCTTGCACGTGTAAAAGAAACCTATGATATCATACAGGTCGAAGACTGGGGAACATCGATTCCCGCCATGGCGAGTTTGAACGAGCAATACCTTCTTACCGTCGAGGCCTTCACGCAGTACATCGATCATCTCGAGCCCGATGGTATTCTTGTCGTTGCCAGAAAACTTCTCATTCCGCCGTCGGATTCCCTCCGGGTCGCGGCAACGGCATACGAAGCCCTCGAACGCGAGGGTATCGCCTCGCCCCTGAAACACATAATCCTGCTTAAATCGTGGGATATCTATGCGCTTTTCCTTTCCCCTTCTCCTTTTTCCGAAGAGAGAATCGGCCGCATGAAAGCATTTTGCGATTCGATGAACTTCGACGTCCTCTTTTACGACGGCATGGATCCCGCCGAAGCGGACCGGTACGTTAAATCGGCCGCACGGGCCCACACCATAACGTTACACAACCTGCTTGGCGGTAAAAAGGCGATGGCCTGCTTTTTCGGCAACTATTACCTCTCCGTATCTCCCTCAACGGACAATAAGCCCTTTCAAAGCAATTTTATCAGGTGGGACAGAATCTTCGATCTGTACGATAGCACCGGCGAACGTTCCTACGCCATTTTGCTTTCCGGCGAACTGATCGTCTGGGTTGTGTTCTTCACCGCACTCTTTATCGGTTTTTTTCTTCTCGTTCTCCCGGTCGTCATTGTCCCGAAAAAAAGATATGCATACAGGCCCCTCCCGCTTCTGTATTTTCTGGGTGTCGGTGCGGGATTTATGTTTATCGAAATGGCCTTTATAAAGACATATACGTTTCTGACAGGGGAGTCCGTCCTTGCATTCAGTTTTGTTCTTTGTCTTGTACTGGTTTTTTCCGGTATCGGCGGATTTCTTTCCTCCCGTGTCGAGCGGAAAACCCTCCGTCTTCTGCTTGTCGTGCTTATCGGCATTGTTTTGATTCTGTTCGTCCTCATAAACCATATAAACCGTTTTATAATCGGTCTTCACCCGTTTTTCAGGTATTGCTGCATGGGAGTTCTCATCCTTCCGGTCTCGATATTCATGGGCGTACCTTTCCCCGTCGGCATGCGGCTTATCACCGACCATCCCATGGGCAGGGTATACGGCTGGGCCGCAAACGGAAGCGCTTCGGTTCTCTCTTCGATCATTGCCGTTCCCACGGCCATGGGTGCCGGTATCGACACCCTCTTTATCTGTGCCGGAATCGCCTACGGCATAACCCTGTTTGCCTTTGTGATGACGGACATCAAAAAAAAGCCGGTATGACCCGATACATTAAAAATGTTACGCTTCCTTTTTCCCTGATTTATACATGATTTCGAGGCTTCGCTTCATTCCTTCGAGATTGCTGATAATCGAGTGTGCTTCGGTAAGCCGTTGCGCCATGACCGTAAGCATCTGGACCGCGAATTTTGGATTCTTCTGGATTTTTTCAAGCAGGTTCTCCCGCTTGATCACGATTACTTCCGTATCTTCCGCCGCCTCGACCGAAGCGGTTCGCGGGAAACCGAGAAGCAGCCGTATTTCTCCGAAAAAATCATTACGCTCCAGGGTGGAAAGATAGATTTTTTCCGCATTTACCGTTTTGAACACATTGACTTTGCCTTCCAGAATAACGTACATTTCCTGACCCGGCGAGCCTTCCTTGCAGATAAGCTCGCCTTTTTTGAATTTCTTTTTTTCCATATACCGGCACCTCCGCCTCTCAGTATTATACGTCATTGAGGTTGGAAAACAACCTCAATTGCCTGTTTTCTTTGACATGAGATAACTCCGGAAAAAAGCCTCCTTTTTCTTCAACATAACATAAGGCGCCTCATACGCTTCTTCCAGATTCTTTATCGAGAAGACTTCTTTCGTCGGACCGAACTTCATTATTCCGCTTTTAAAAAAAAGCAGCATATAATCCGAATACTTTTCCGTTATATCGAGTTCGTGCACCGAATAATAGACACTGATTCCTTCCTTTTTGGCATACGAAGTAATAAAATCCATTGTCCGCACTTTCTGATAGTTTTCCATGGCAAAAATCGGTTCATCCATCATAATGATACGTGAACCGTAAAGAAGACTGAACGCCAAAATCGTACGCTGCAATTCGCCCTTGCTTACTTCCTGTGTCTTTTTGTTCAGCACATGTTCGAGTTCGAATACATCGACAAGGCTTTTTATTATCGTTTCGTCTTTTCCTTCGATAAACCCATTGTGAAAGACAAACGAAAAAAGGTCCCCGATTACCTCTTCGGTTTCGAACTCCATGTTCTGGTAAATAAACGAAACATAACGGTGCCGTTCCCTCTCTTCCTTAAGGGTTCGGGAATCCCGGCCGCACACCATGACCCTGCCCTGCTGCGGCAGTAAAACCGCACCCGCAAGAAGCAGGAGGGTGGATTTCCCCGTTCCGTTCTGCCCGACCAGAGAAATGACACCACGGGGAAATGCGTGAGAGAAATTACCGAAAACCGGGCGTTCCGTTTCCGGATATGAAAAGGTAATATTCTCAAAAACAATATCTTCCATAGTTATGTATCCTGCTTCGTCATAGTCAAGGAAAATGCGGCAATCCCGTTCTCTCCTGCCGTATACCCCGTTATTCCATTCACGGCCCGGTCTCCTCATGCCGATGAAAAAAACCTGTCGTGAGTTACAAGTATATGGTATTGGACGGCGGAAAGCAAGCACCCCAACCGCCATTTACCATAGACACTTTACGTGATTCTGTCTACAACGGCAACAAAATGTAAACAAAAAAGAAAAAGATCAATATTATACGGAACCATCCAGTCTACAAAAACGCAATATCCGGATACATTTGGTTAAGAAAGGAGTGTATGTTTTATGAACAAAGATGAAATGTATGACGCACTAAAAAAACAATTCGATGAATTGAACAACGCGGTAAACGAGGTCCAGTCCAGGGTTTCGTCTGCGGCGAAAAATGCCGGAAACATGGCCGGCGGAGGACTTGAAAAACTCAAGGAAAAGCGGGATGCCGCCGCTGAAAAGCTCGAAGAAATAAAGAAGGCGGGGGCCTCGACATGGGAAACACTGAAAGCGGGGACGGAGGCCGGCATTAAATCCCTGCAGGAGGAACTGAAAAAAGCCACATCGGCTTTGGATTCGAAATATTTTCATTCGGACGATTCAGACAAAAAATAATATTATCGTCGTTGTGCGAATGCCTCCGTTATGTATGCAGCACCCAGCGCTTTAAAAGACCGGGGCGCTCTGACGCAGGCAGGACGCCCCGGTGAAGGGGGACGTTCCGTTATCAAAGGACAAGAACCGGATCAGACTATCGCAAGATTATTATGTAAAAACAATACACCCTGGGTAAAATAGACGATGCTTTCGGCCTTTTCATAAGCCGATAGATGCGGAACCGTCCCGGTCAGGGTAACGATACCGTCCGCCACCTTGACATCAATCGTCGCGGGATCGATTAATGAGTTTCGCGTGAATGCCTGTACGATATTGTTTGCCACCATTTCATCGATAGCGTCTTCATTCGGAACAATCGAAATCTTGTTATCGACGTCAATGACTCCGAATACTGAGCCCGCCAGCCGGGCGGCTTTGATCTTCTTCCAGTATGAGTTGACATTCCCTTCAAGTGTCGCTTTGCCCCCCGTCACCGAAACCTTTATCTTGCCGGCGTCAATGTCCGAATTCCACCTGAGCATATTGGTTATTATTGTCTCCATTTCACTGTCGGAGGGAAGGGTGATACTGTCGGGGAATTTGACGGTAATATAATTTCTCACATGTTTCAGCCCCGCCACTTCTTTCGCGTCCTCCTCTACTGCGGTCAGCGCGGAAAAAGACGTGACATTCCCTTCCAGAACGACATCATTGTCATCGACAACCACTTTGATATCGGATGAGTCGACCCTCGAATCCCAATAAAGATGATCGACGATATCCTTTTTTATTTTTTCTTTTGTTCTCGACACAAAACAACTCCTTTTAAAAAATATCAATCCAAATCAAAAAATCCATTCATCTTCCGGCGAACCCGCATAAATTATCCGGATAATTTATAAAAATCATATGCCTGAAAGAAATACATGCCTCCCCACACAAAAGAGGCGACCCCGATGATCCACGCGACCGCATACACCCCCGTTCCGGGAAACAACATCAGCGCGACGGCAAACAGCACCGATATGATACCGACCGCAATCATTGTCACGGAATACCTGATTTCTTTCCGATACTGAATGAATATCATTATCTCCATCACCCCCGTATAGAGAAACCATATCGCGATTAAATAAAGAAACACGATTGATGTTATACGGGGAATCAACAATGTAACGATACCCAGGGCAAAGCCCGCAAAACCTTTGACGACCGGCAGCCATATCATCTTTCCCTTTCTGGAATATTGATACATGACGATTATCTGAATGATGCTTGCCAGAATCAGGTAAAAGGCAAATGCAAAAATAATTGCAATGAATGAGATCCCCGGTAAAAAGAGAAACAGAATACCCATAATCGTCACCAGCATACCGCTTGCAAGATTGGACCGGAATAAATGCCTGTATAATATATTCATGTTTCCTCCTTTATAAATTTATTGTAAGAACATTTCGAGCTCGGTAAAATGGGAACTTTCTTTATTTTATTGATCTGTTTCCGTGTTGAATGGACGGGGTACATCGGGGCCGGAGGATTGTAGTACCGGTCCCCGGGAAATGGAATCCTATGTCCTGAACACCCAGTATTTGAAACCGATATAATTGACCGGAACACTGTAGCAGTAGGCCATGAGTTTTCCCCAGAGCACATCGATCGAGAGGATATCTTCGGCCACATGAAGGATTAAAAGTGTCCCTCCAAGGGCGAATGCATTGACAATGATAAACTTCAGTGCTTCCGACAGACGGTAGTGATGTTTTTTCCCGAATGTCCAGATTTTGTTGAGAAAATAGCTGTTGATGAGTCCGCAAACATATCCTGAGGGTTCGGCTATGAATTTATCGAGTCCGATCAGTTTGTTCAACAGCGTAAAGACCAAAAAGGTGATAGCCGTGTTGATAATCCCGACGGCATTGAACTTGACGAACTGGACGATACCTTTTCCGTATTTTTCGATAACGGCCGCTATTCCGCCCGTCGGCCCTTCCGCTTTATCACTCATACGGCACCGACCGCTTTCATGCCCAAATATAATATCCCCCCGAGAATCCAGAGAATGAAGACGCTTTTCCCGAGAAGTACCCCCGCCCTGACCAGTCTGTCATCCGGATAGTGTTTCTTCTCATTATTCCCCGCAATCCACGGGTAAAGCCCTACGGGGAAAATAACCACACTCGCAAGCCCGGCCGCAAAAAGCGGTATACGATTCGGACTCAATACCGGCATTTTCTTTCCCACTTTTTTTACCCCGTCAGCTTCACCCCTGTCGCCCGTTTCCGGCAGACTCACAAATTTCGCTTTTCTGTCTGTAGCTCGTGCATTTCGAATGTAAACATCGACCCCCACCTTGACCATATACGCGATGATGAGGAGGTTGGCGATCGAGGTGATCACCATGACCGGATGCTTCAGGGGTTCCATTGGATAATAGGGATCCACCCTGGAAAGATAATGGACGATAAAGACATCGAGAATATGGTAGACGTTTACGTATACCGATATCGAGAGGGCGGCAAAGAGAAAGAGAAAGCGCCTGTCCCTTGAATACACATAGGTCATGAGTGAAAAGAGAATCGTCGCATAAAGATAGCGTTCGTGCATGCCGGGGATGAACATGAAAATGACGCTCATGATGAGGCAGCTGACATAAAAATTCTTCGATTTATCCTTTGACCAGAAGTAGACGAAAATCGTAAACACCAGAAAGAGGTACCCCGCGATAATCCCGAACCAGTCTGCGGAAATAGCGATAAACGGAAGCGGCCGGTTCGATTTCACCCAGTTCGCGCCGATCATGGAAAAAAAGTTATAGGCGTTGACCGATGCGTAGGGATACCCCGTGAGGGTGCCGTACAGCTGGACGAAAATCCATTCAAAGGGAAGTTTGATGCCGAAAGGAAGCGTGAAAAGAAAGAACGCCCCCAGTCCGGCCCCCACGGTGACGATACCCGTTTTTACGCTTCTTTTTTCGATCAGGGCATATATTCCGGCAAACATCACAAAGGCGGTCTGTATCTTTATGAGCAGGGCGATGCCCAGGATGACTGCGGCAAGCCAGTATTTATTGTCGAGAATGAAAATCACCACGAGGAGAGCCAGAAGTGTGTAGATGGCGTCGGCCTGGCCCCAGATCGACGCATTGATGACGATAGCCGGATTGAATGCGTAGAGGATGGAGAGCGCCACCGCAGCTGTTTCATTGAGGCGGCGACGGGCAAGGATATAGATAAGATAACAGCAGATCATGTCCGATATGATGTTCGGGAGTTTTATAAGAAGCGTATACAACTGGCTTCCGGCATGAAACAGGTGCTGTAAAAAGGCGAGGAGGGCAAGGATCATCACGTAGACGGGGGGATAGTCGCACCAGTAATCCGCCCTTCCATTGACACTCAATACCGAGCCGTTTCGTTCAACGATAAAACGCTTGTTGTTTACGTTATCCTTTATCGCCCATTCCATCCCTGCACTGTTCGTCGTGACCGCCACATCATCCGACAGGGGATGGCCGTGCTTTTCGAAGGCCGTTTTGAGTTTTTCGGGCACGGTTCCGGCATCGAGACCGGCGCGGCCCGTATCATCGACGTCGAACAGGTGCAGGTTGTTATGATAGGCGCTGAAATAATCATAATAGTCGGGCCAGGGCTTCGCGGCCGCGTGGTTTCCCCATCCCTTGAAGCATGAAAGGTCACCTTCCTGTCCTTCTATCGCGTAACCTATAATGACCCTGAGAAGCAATGCGGCGACCATAAGTACGATAAAAAACACGACCAGTTTCGTTTTCTTTTCGGAAAGACGCAGCCTGTCTTCCCTGATAAAAAAGTAGTAGACCGGGATAAAAAGCAGAATAAACAGGATTGAAAAAAGGACGATCCAGAAGAGGGCGTTTGTTTTCTTGCGCGCTTCCTGAACGCTCAAGGGGATGTGCTCTTGTTGTTGTGCGGCTTTGTAATCGGCATAAAGGTTGAATACCTCCACACCCATCGGCGTGCCTTTAACGGCATGAATGGCCACATCGTCGAAGTAAACCCGGCCGATACTTTCCTCACCATAGTTTCCCACCCGGCATGCCAGAACGATTTGGTTTTGGTACGGGCCCGTACGGCCGAAAAACACCGCCTCCTCCCATTTACCGCCGGTATCGCGGAAGGGACCAGACGATGCGTATACACCGTTTCCCATGACGGAAAGATGTCCGCCATGGTGGCCGGGAGGAACACCCTGCGCTTTTATCCGGCATGAAAACCGATAAACGGTATTGGGACGGACACCGATGTCCTGGATAATCCGTGCGTCTGCTGCGGTTATATTTTCGACGACCACACAGTGGCTTCCCGAGTAGGCCCCCTCATCGTCAATAAAAATGTTTACCGTCCGGTGGTTGATATCGTAGACATCCTTCATCCACCTCAGAGGGAGCGTCACCCCGCCCTCTTCGAAGTTTCCGTTCTCAACAAGATTGACGGACTCGTCTACGACCACACCCCCGCAGCCCGCAAACAAGACGGATATGGCAATCAGAAAGAATACCGCTTTCATTTTCATCGTTGGATCAATGCCTCCCCCCGGACGTCATTTGTTAATGTAAATCACGCTTCTCATATTATCGAAAAGGATTTTTCACCGGGATTATAGTACACAATAATATTCGTTTCGAAAAAATTCAATATAAATTTATCAACTTTCGCAATGCCCGCACGGATGATTCCGGAAAACGGAAACGATGACAAGGTCATATTTCGGCCGTCCGGGAACTCCGATTTTTTTCCATTTTCATCTTGATACTTTTCACGAAGATGGCTATTTTTCATACATGGGCGGCCGGGTGCGAAAACATCCACACGAAGGTAAGAGAGGAGGCTTTCATGAAGTTGTACTCAAAACGTCAGCTCGTTTTTTATTCCGTCATCAGTTCACTTCTGACCGTATCACTTGCCGGCATTTTCTTTCTTATCGCCATGCCGGGAGGGGCAAACCGGCACACTCCCGGCGCCGCTTATCAGGACGAAAAAACATCATCATCACACGACGAATATTATAATAATGATGCAACACCGGTATTATATGATTCATTGTCGGCCTCTGAAACGGACGATCTGCTTTCCGAATCGGAGCATGAAAATATCGACGTATACAGGCGTTTGAATCATGCTGTGGTCAATATCACGACCATCATCTACAGCTACAACTGGTTTCTGGAACCAGTTCCGCAGGAAGGCGGCTCGGGGTCCGGTTCGATCATCGACCAGGAAGGACGGGTCCTCACCAATTACCATGTCGTCGAAGACGCCGACAGCCTGAGTATAACACTGGCGGACGGTTCAGAATATACCGGAACCGTTCTTGGTGTCGATCCCGAAAACGACCTCGCGGTCCTGAAATTCGATCCGGGCGGCAAGAAACTGACGACGATCCCTTTCGGGGAATCGGATAATCTTGCCGTCGGTCAAAAGGTCCTCGCTATCGGAAATCCTTTCGGACTCCAGCGAACGATGACCGAGGGTATCATTTCCGCTTTGGGAAGGCCGCTGAAAACGGATTCTGGACTGATTATCAAGGAAACGATTCAAACGGATGCATCCATAAATCCCGGTAACTCGGGGGGGCCGCTACTCAATTCACACGGCAAGATGATAGGGGTGAATACGATGATCGTCTCACCTTCCGGGGGTTCGGTGGGTATCGGTTTCGCCGTTCCCGTTGATACGGCACGGCGCGTTATTCCCGATCTCATTACCTACGGCAAGGTTAAAAGGGGTTGGATTGAAATCGTTCCGGTACAGCTTTTCCCCACACTGGTCCGATACGCGGGATACAAAATCGATCACGGCATCCTGGTATCTCAGACAATCAAGGGCGGGAATGCGGAAAAGGCGGGGATAAAAGGCGGAACCACACCGGTACGTTACGGCAGAAGCATTATCTATCTCGGCGGCGACATTATCGTTGACATAGACGGCATGTCGGTAAAGGACCTTACCGATCTCTACAGCGCCCTCGAAGACAACAAGCCGGGTGAAAGCGTGCCGGTAACGGTATTGCGCGGCGCTTCATATAAATCATTTTCCATTATATTATCGGAACGGCCGAAAAAATACAGCTGGTAGTCTGACAATATCCGTAAAAAAGTGTAGAATAAAGCGGATGAAAAAGTTCAGGGTCATATCCAAATTTTCTCCCGCCGGAGACCAGGGAGAGGCGATTCGTAAATTATCCGAAAAGGTGAAGGAACATACACGGTTTCAGACCCTGAAAGGGGTTACAGGTTCGGGAAAAACCTTTACCATGGCGAAAATAATCGAAGCGACGCAGCTTCCCACCCTCGTCATCTCCCATAACAAGACCCTCGCCGCGCAGCTCTACCGTGAGTTCAAGGATTTTTTCCCCGAAAACGCGGTGGAATACTTTGTATCCTACTATGACTATTATCAGCCGGAAGCGTATGTTCCGGGAAAAGACCTTTATATAGCGAAAGACGCTTCGATAAACGATGAAATCGACAGGCTGAGACTTTCCGCCACGGCGTCACTTCTCGAACGGCAGGACGTCATTATCGTGGCAACGGTATCCTGTATCTATGGTATCGGCAACCCGTCCGACTACAGGGAGATGCGCCTGCGAATCGAAAAGGGTTCGTCCATCGATCTGCGCGATCTTCTCAGACACCTGGTAGCACTCCAGTACACAAGAAACGATTCGGTATTGGAGCGGTCGAAATTCAGGGTTCGGGGAGACGTCCTTGAAGTATATCCCTCCTATTCGCTGAAAGCGATCAGGATCGAATTGTCGTTCGATGAAGTGGAGCGTATTCGCACGATCGACCCCCTCACGGGGGAAACCATTGAAGAACGCGATTTTTGCGTCATTTATCCGGCCAAATACTTTGTCATGCCCGAAGAACGCGTTCATCACGCACTCGAGGCGATACGGCTGGAATTGAAGGACCGATACGAAGAACTTATTGCCGAAGGAAAACAACTCGAAGCGGAGCGGCTAAAATCCCGTACCGAATACGACCTCGAAATGCTGACCGAAATGGGATACTGCTCGGGTATCGAGAATTATTCACGGCACTTAAGCGGCAGAAAGGAGGGGGAACGTCCCGCCGTCCTTATCGATTTCTTCCCGGATAATTTTCTCGCCTTTATCGATGAATCGCATGTCACGATTCCGCAGATCCGGGGAATGTATGAGGGGGACCGGTCGCGTAAACTCTCACTCGTCAGATACGGATTCAGGCTTCCTTCCGCGCTCGACAACCGGCCCCTTATGGCGAGAGAGGTGGAAAGCCTTCTCAACAAGGTCATTTATGTATCGGCGACACCGGGTGCGGAAGAACTCGAAAAATCGGCGGCCATTGTCGAGCAGATTATCCGTCCCACCGGCCTTCTCGATCCCGAAGTCGAGGTGAGGCCGACGGAGGGCCAGATCGACGACCTCTACGCGGAAATCAGGAAACAAATCGGAAAAAACGAGAGAACCCTCGTCACCACCCTGACGAAAAAAATGGCGGAAGACCTCTCTGCCTACCTTTCCGAACTCGGTCTCAAGGTAAGCTACCTCCATTCCGAGATCGACACATTCGAACGCGTCCGCATCATAAAGGCGCTGAGAACCGGAGATTTCGACGTGGTGGTCGGCATCAACCTTCTCAGGGAAGGACTCGATATTCCGGAAGTGTCGCTTATCGCGATTCTCGACGCGGAGAAAATCGGGTTTCTCCGTTCCGCGACTTCCCTCATCCAGACCATCGGACGGGCCGCCCGGAATATCAACGGGAGGGTCATCATGTACGCGGACAAGGTATCGGATGCCATGAAAACGGCAATCGATGAAACGCAACGGAGACGAACGGTCCAGCTGGAATACAACCGGAAACACAATATCACTCCAAGAACCATATCAAAATCGATCCAGGATATCCTCCTTCGCAAGGAAGAGGAGAAAAAGAGGGACGAAAAAATGAGTATCGACCTCATAAAACAGAGTTACAATCTCGTCATTCCAAAACAAAAAGCGGAACTGATAAAAACCCTGGAGGCGGAAATGCTTAAGTATGCGAAAAATCTCGAGTTCGAGCGCGCTGCCGTTGTAAGGGACGAGATAAAACGAATTAAGGAAATGAATGTCTGAGGTCCGCGGCGGCCGCGGACAGAAAACGAAAAACCCTTTCATGGCACTGGACATGATTGGGGAAATCGTGATATAATAGATCAGTATATTTCAATATCGAGAACATACTGGACTAAAAATCATGGAAATCGATCCAAAAAAAATCGTTGTCGTAACACTCCCCACAATCCTCCTTTTTTTTTTACACTCCTTTTGCTGCTTTTTACCTGTCCCACAAAGGATGTGAATCCGCAAAACCTCAATTTTCCGTATAACCTTTCCGCCCTATTTACAAAAGACAATACCATACGGTTAAGCTGGAAATGGGAAGGAAAAGAAGACGATATCGAAGGTTTTATCATCGAAAAAAAAACCGATGAAACGGAGGGATTCCGGGAGATCGTTTCTCGCGGCAAATCCGAACGGGACTACGAAGATACGGCAATAACGGACGACATCACCACATATGCATACAGGGCGTTTGCCTTCAAGGATAAAAAACGATCCATCTATTCGAATGAAGTCGTCGTCAACATCGTTCTGAAGGAAATCGTCCTGAAACCTCCCGTCGAAGAAAAGCCGAAACCTGAACCTACCGGAACGGGTATTGTAAAAAAGCCGGAAAAAACGGGAATTTCTCTCCGGCTTCCGGCGGCGGAAAAAAGCGGGAAGCATGCGTGGCTCGAGCCGAACTATCTCATTGCGGAAAAGAACGACTCCTTTTCAACCGCATTGCATCTCAATACCGGAAGCGAAAAACTGACTTCCTTTGACATTATTGTTTCCTATCCGAAAGAATTGATGAAACCCGATGCCGGGAAAGGGGAGAAGGGTATCACGATGGGGATCGGGGATTTTTCCTTATCGGTGGATGCAAAAGAGGAAGGATACCTGACCGTCGAAGGGACGTCCGGGAACGGCATCGGGCCGCTTCCGGACGTACATCTGCTTTCCATTCACTTCATCGCCCTCAAACCGGGCGTTTCGACGCTCAAAATCGGTCTGATCGAGGTGAAAAGCAAAAAAAAGGCGTTGTTCGAAAAACCATTCAGCATCGAAGGGGTGGTCGGGATCGCGGACACGAAAGAAGCCCTGATTGCAAACGGCAATCAGGGCGATTACCAAAGCCAATCAGGGTATGACAATCAATACGGCGGCGACAATCAGCCCGGCAATGACGGGGAAGGGGTATGGGAAGAGAATGCCGGAGATGAGTATATCGCGCGGAATGACGACGATTACCGGGATTATGATGAATACGGTAACGACGATCAACCGCCATATGAAGATAATTATTCGACGCAGCCGCCCGGCCCGGGCAACGCCGGAAAGACGGACGCGCCGACCGGCCCTCCCCGCCGGACAGACGCGTATTATGAGGAACCCGTGTATACCGATGCGCCCACGGCGCCTCCCGTTGTTACCGCGACGGCGACACCTTCTCCGACGCCGACGGATACACCTTCCCCTTCTCCCAGTCCCAAAGCGACATCCGCTCCCGCCCCCGCGGCGCCCGGCACCGGAGAAGTCTGGATCGAACCGGCATCGGGTTCCGTCAGTATGGGGGCCAGGTTTTCGAACGAAGTGCACGTGAACAGCGGGAATCAGAAAATCGCGGCATATGGAATTGAAATCGGATTCGATTCCGGCATCCTCAATGTCAATACCGGAGTCGGCAACAAGGGAGTGGAAGCGGGACCCCAGGGATTCGTCGCCGCCGTCAATCTCACGCCGGGCAGGCTTGTTATAGGTGGATTCGATACGTCGGGAAAGGGGCCGGGTGAGGATCTCTACCTCCTCAGACTCAACTGGACGGCCGTCGGGACGGGCACCGCGACGATCAGCGTGACGGTCAAGGACCTGACGGATGCAAATACGGATCCGATCGGAAACAAACGCGGCATCAGTGCGCGTGTAACGGTTAAATAAGGGGTAATGAAGATTATGCACAAATCCATGCTTTATTTTCTTGTCTTCACGTGTATAACCCTGTGCGGTCTGTCCTGCGGAAGGGAGGCGGAAGTGGAAACGATCACCCTCCCCCCCACGTCGGTGCTTTCCTCACGTACCACATGGGGTGTGGTGACGAGTAATTTTCTCAGGCTGCGGGAACGCCCGTCAAAACAGGCCCGGATGCTGACGGGAATTCCGCGGGGGATGATCGTGGAAATAATATCCAAAACAGAGGAAAAATCCGTTATTGAAGACAAGACCGACTACTGGTACCACATCACCTTTGACGGGGACCGCGGGTGGGTATTCGGTGCGTATATGGTCATATTCAATTCCCAAAAAGATGCCGGAACCTATGCCCAGGACCTTTTGTAAAAGGCGGGACAAAAAGGGGTGGAAAGGACGAAATCCCTTTTTTCCTTTTTCCGCCTGCCGTAAAAACCGAAAAAAAACGATCCGGCAGGGGGAAGCGAACGCATGACGGCATTCACCGACACCATCATCCGGCTTCTTCCATGGATCCTCCCCCCCCTTCTCGGGGCGATTATCGGCTATGTGACCAATATGGTGGCGATAAAAATGCTTTTCCGGCCGCTGCATGAAAAGCGGGTGTTCGGCATCAGGATACCGTTCACACCCGGTATCATCCCGAAACAGCGGCATCAGCTTGCGGACAGTATCGGGAACATGGTTTCCAGAAATCTTCTCACCACGGAGGCGCTCAGAAACCATATCGCAAACCAGGCATTCCGTGAAAGCCTTTACCTCAATATCTCGAATTTGACGGAACATATCCTTGACTCCCCCGTCGCTATTCTCAAAAGCAGAAAATTCGCCGTGGTCTACGATTATATCGAGTCGTTTCTTTCGGGGGCCCTTCATTCCTTCTTCTCTTCGGGAAAGGTCGGAGAGGGGATCGCTTCCATGACGGGAGATTTCGTCCGGTCGTTTACCGGCCGGAAATTCTCCGCCGTCACGGAAAAAATCGATATAAAAGCGATAACCACCGCTTACCTCCTTCCTTTTTTAACCGGTGAAAAATTACGGGCATGGCTGCTTCAGGAAATCACCGAATGGACGAACAACCAGCTTGCAAAAAACACCCCTCTGAAAGATATTATTCCAGCGGATCTGGTCGATGCCGCCGTTACGAGTTTCAGGCTTTTTCTTCCCGATCTGCTTGCCTCTCTGTTTATCTGGCTGCGTTCCGAATATACGAAAAAGGACCTTGAAACACAGGGAAGGGAACTTCTCAAGGAAATTTTTAAAAAACTCAATATCTTTCAGCAGATCGTCGTGTCCGTCGCCCAGTACGACAAGACCCTGGCGGAAAAAATGCCCGAAATCATCGACGATGCGCTCAATTATATCGAGGAAGCCGCAAAGGATCCCGTCAATCAGACTCATTTTATCGAATCCTCGAAGAAGGGAATGCACAGATGGCTCAAACAGGGTGTGTTCGATCTTTTCTATTCGGAATCAATCGATATCAATGCGAAGATACGGCTCGTGGCGGAAAACCTCTTCTCCATTCTGAAAAGCGGAAAAACGGAGGCGTTCATCGCCTCCAATATCACTTCATTCATCGACGGACAAAAGGATAAAACAATAAAGGAAATACTGGAAAAACAGCTGGCTGTCAGTGAAGAGGATATCGTTCTGGCAATACAATCATTCGTCACAAAAACACTCACGCGGCCCGAAACGGCGGAGGTATTGTCGCAGGTGGTGGTGAAACTCATCACCTCGCTGTTGCAAAGCATGGAAGACCGCCCGCTGGCCGAGATACTGGATCTCGATGCGGAGACAAAAGCTGCGCTGGACCGTTTCATTTTCGACAACCTCATCGGCCTTCTTGACGAAAAGCTGCCGGATCTCCTTTCGAGCCTGGATATCAAGACCATCGTGGTGAACAAGATCGACGCGCTTGATGTCTCGGAGGTCGAAAAACTCATCCTCATGGTGATCGCCAAACAACTCAAATGGATAAACGTGTTCGGCGCGATCCTGGGGGCGTTGATCGGTATGATTCAGATCATATTCAGGTTTGCCGGCTGAGCTTGTGAATAACGCCTTCCGTCAGGCCGTCGTCAGGGTCAATGCGGTTTTCCCTGCAACAGTCCGGATTAAATATACGTGCTTGTTTGCACAAAAACCGCTCAAGCGGATCGACATAAAGGCCGCGTCCGCTACCCCCTGCTTTCGAGTTGATAGATATCCTTGAGAAGCTGAAGTCCTTTCGTAAAGTAATTGATCGAACTGCGCCATGCGGCGATAAGGTCGTTATTTTCCCGCCCCCCGATGCTTTTGAGATTCGATATCGTATCGTATTTCCCGCCGATTTTACCGTAAAGGATGCCGTCAAGCACATTGATCATAATGGTGAAACAGTTGATGCCGTCCTCGACTATTTTTTTTGCCCGCGCGTCGATACTCTTGAACAGATTTTCAGCCCTTTTTCTCACCTCTTTCGATTTGATTACTTCCGAGTTCAGTTGTTCGAGCCTGGCTCCCGATTCACCGGCCGGAGACACATCCTTGTCCAGGGCACCTATCATTTCATAACCGACATTCATACCGTTAAACGCGTCGGTAAAGTCACTTCTGTTTTCCTTTTTGAAAAAATTTCCATTGATAAGGAGTACTTTCATATACCTGTTGATCTTCTGGAGAAAAAGCCGCTCATAAAAATTCTTGATGAATATGACGGAGAGGTAATATTTTATTCCCAGATTTTCATAGGAAAGATTTTGGTTGTAATATTGCGGTTCCGAAACGAAATCCGCTTCGAGGAAATAGTGGACCTGTTCGATCAATACCCTGACCTTTTTCTCCTTGTAAAACGTCCTGAACATGGCGTCAAAGCGGTTTTGCCAGTAGTTTTTAAAAAGAACAAACCAGTCTTCGCCCCCCTTTATCTTTTGCGGTCTGTAATTATAATTTTTGAGGATACATTTGACGATGTCGGCCACGGGAACCTTGTTGTTGAATCTCCGCACATAGTTGAACCCGTTATCCGCCTCTTCGAGCGACTGTTCGAGCCGTTTCTGCATGTTGAAATCAGGATCGTCGATCATGCTGTGGTAATGAAACAGGAACACCGCTTTCAGGGCATCCGAAGGCGGCGGATAGCCGACACTCTGAAGAATGTCGGAAAGTTTCATGAGTTTGTTCTTTGCGATCATAAAACCCAAAGCGCCCCTGCCCCCGAACCGGTTGTTGTCGAACTGCATCACGATATCGTCGAAGTTGAAACCGCACAACTGGTTGAAATAATCGAGGGAAAGCGCATACTGATATATCCGTGTTCTGTCTTCGGGAGAAATCGAATCAAGGATATGGCTGAAGCGCCGCTCCATCTCCCCCCTTACTTCCGCGACCTCGGTGAAATGCTGTGAATCATAGATATTGACCGGATCCGTCTCCTCGATTATTCGCTGCTGAATAAACTCGAGCTCCATACTGATGAGAAACGCAAAAAAACTGCCGCGATCCGTACTCATGACCCGGTGAAGGGGTTCCTTGAATATCGAAATGGCACGGCTCAGGCTTTCAATTTCGTCCCTGAATCCCTTGAGCAATACCTTTCGGGAAAAATCGACAAGTCCAGGATGTCTCGTATAAATACGATCCCGCAATTTTTTTAGCAGATACTCTTCGACGAGCACC
The DNA here is from genome assembly GCA_016930085.1 of Spirochaetales bacterium. NCBI lineage: Bacteria > Pseudomonadati > Spirochaetota > Spirochaetia > Spirochaetales > Spirochaetales bacterium. Next base: position 32,651 of record JAFGHO010000020.1, on the reverse strand, counting down.
CGGCGTTTCTTTCCGGTAAAAAGGGAGAGAATGAACAGAATTATTTTCCGGAACAAACTCAGCTTGTCGTATTCATTATCGAAATTGGTCTCTTCCTGTTCAAAGGTTTCGGTCAAAAGGGGTTCCACCGAAACATTCTTCACGCCCTGTATTTTTTCGAGCAGATCCCGTCTTTCCTGGGAACTGAGATCGAGGACAAGTTTGTCAAATAATGAACTCGCTTCCATACGATCTATGGTTTTGGCTCCTCCTTTAGCCGGTTAAAAACGACGTCCTTAATATTCTTTCATTTTCGAACCGATCCATGGCAAGCTCGATTAGGCGGTCTATAAGGGTATCGTAAGGAATTCCGCTGATTTCCCATAATTTCGGGTACATACTGATACGGGTAAAACCGGGAATCGTATTCAGTTCATTGACAACGACCCTGTTGCCCCCGGCAAGAAACATATCGACGCGGGCCATTCCTTCGCAACAGAGCGCCCGATAGGTGCGGACGGCGTATTCCTGCACTTCACGGACGACCCCGCCGGGAAGTTCGGCGGGAATGCCGAGTACCGCGCCGTCTTCATCGATATATTTCGCCCGATAAGAGTAAAATCCGTCCCTGCTTGTAATCTCCCCGGGAAGTGAGGCGACGGGATTCTCGTTCCCGAGTACCGAACATTCGATTTCCCTTCCTTCTATCATCTCTTCGATGATGATTTTCTTGTCGTAACCGAAGGCTTCGGAAACCGCACGATCGAACTCCCGTTCGCTTTCCACCTTACTCACACCGACGGACGAGCCGAGGTTCGCCGGTTTGACAAAAAGCGGGAGTCCGAGTTCCGCGCTTATGCCATTGAAACCGATACGTTCGTCTTCTCCTTTGCGAAAACACAGGAACCTGGCAATCGGTATTCCCGCGTCCCGCAGGAGCCGTTTCATCACGTCTTTGTCCATACCCACGGCCGAACCAAGGACATCCGCTCCGACAAAAGGAACGTTGAGTAGTTTGAGAAGGCCCTGTATGGTACCATCCTCACCGTAAGGCCCGTGAAGGACGGGAAAAAACACATCAATGGAGAGCTCCGTTTCCGGTTTCACGGTGACGACGAGCTTTCTCCCGTCCATCCCCGGAGAAAGGAACACCGGATCCCCTTTCGAACGCAGATCGAGACGATCAGTATTTTCTCCGCATCCCGAAAAAAAATCAGGACGCAAGTGGCGCCATGTCCCGCCTTTATCTATGCCGATAAGTACGATACCGTATCTTTCCCTATTAATGGCACCGATCACATTATATGCGGATCGTAATGAAATTTCATGTTCCGCCGATCTGCCGCCGAACAGAACTCCTACCGTTATTTTCCTTGCCATAAACATATCCGTTATTGGAATAATCGGTATCATACACCCTCAGAAAGATGACATCAATACCTCATTCAATAATTATCGGGAATCGAAAAGCTATTTCACGCAGGAGCAACGACCTCCCGCTGCTCCGGATAATTCTTATCGGCGTCGTTGCGGTGATCGTTGCCGCCTTACTTGTCGTTCCGGGAATCAAAAAGAAAAACAAATACGGGCACCACTATAAACCTGCAAAACAGGTTTATATAAGTACCCATAAGTTTCAGGACAGAACGCCGTATTTTTTCCCGACTTCCTCGAGTATTTTCAACGCTTCATCCAGATCGTCTTTCGAATGTGTCGCCATGAGAGACAGCCGTATCCGTGAATTGCCTTTTGGAACGGCCGGGTAAAAGACGGCATTGAGAAAAAGTCCCCGCTCATGAATATCGACCGCCATTTTGCGAAGCAAAATATCATCACCGATAAAGATCGGAATGATCGCCGAGGATGAATGACCGATATTGAAGCCGAGGTCAAGAAGGCGTGATTTCATGTACCCGATATTATCCCGAAGTTTTTGTATTAATTGCGGTTCCGAAACGAGGATCTCCAGTGATTTGAGGACCGAAGCGACGATTACCGGTGAAAGCGAAGCGGAAAAAAAGTAGGAGCGGGCATAGAATCGTATATAATTGATCACCTCTTTCGAAGCACAGATGAATCCTCCCATTGCACCGAGGGCCTTGCTGAATGTACCCATGACGATATCGATCTGGCCTTCAAGGTTGAAATGTTCGATACTTCCCCTTCCCGTTTTACCCAGCACGCCTGTCGCATGGGCCTCATCGACCATAAGGCGGGCGCCGTAAGTATCACAGAGTTTTTTTATTTCCGGAAGGGGGCTGATATCGCCGTCCATGCTGTAGACGCCCTCGATAATCACGAGTTTGCCTTCTTTGTCATATGTCTTGAGAATCCGTTCACATTTTTCGAGATCGTTATGGCCGAACGTCCGAAAGACAGCCCCTGAAAAAAGGGCCCCGTCGATAATGCTCGCGTGATCGAGTCTGTCGGTTATGACGACATCGTTTTTTCTGAGAAGTGCGGTAAGCGTGCCGATATTCGTTGAAAACCCGGTCGGGAACAGCATCGCGTCCTCACTCGATTTGAACCCGGCGAGTGCTTCTTCCAGGCGCCTGTGTAATGCCGAATAACCGCACAACAGGGGAGAACCGCAGAGGCCCGAACCGTATTGTTCAAGGGCATGAATGCCCGCCTCGATAACTTCTGGACGCGAAGAAAGGCCGAGATAGTTGTTCGACGCGAGCATGATCATTTCTTTTTCTTTTCCCGTATAACGGTCAAGAATCTTCACCCGCGGGCTGCAGTCGGAAAGGAGTGTCCTGAAATAGGTAAAGTATTTCTTGGAAATATAATCCCGGGCATATTCATAAAAAAAGGACGTTTTCTTGAAAATATCCCTGTCATTGTACTCGATAAAATCTGATAATGAATAGTTATCGGAATTCATATATCTGCTTCCCCCTCACCAGTCTTTTCTTTTTTTAATTATGATAACGGTGGCCTGGTGCCGCACGGCCCGCGATTCAAGCGGGCTCCGCGAACCCCTTCGTACACCGGATTTTCAACAAAACCACCCGTAAATATGGTTGAGATCGAAGAATTCCTTCAATTTTATTTTATCGGTCTCCGAAATAAAACCGATATCGATCGCAACCCCCATTCCCTTCTCCGGGTCCGCTTTACGGGTAACGACCGTCCCTTTCAGCGTGACGACATGTTCCGTTTCGTCGAGATATACCCGTAATTCAATAAGCGTTCCCGCCTGAAAAACGGTTTCCGATGCGATAAAAAGTCCGGAGCGTGAAAAATTGGTAATAATCCCCTGTGAAAATGAGCCGCTTTCGCGGCTTTGAGATCGAAATTCCGCATTGATATCACTTTTTACCCGTGGATTTTTTCTGCTTATAAATTTGCTTTCATTCATGGTTTTTGCCCCTCGATCAAGTAAAAATCCGCCAGCAAAGGAGAGACTTCCTTTTGAAGTCGTTTTCTTGTTCGAAAACAGTGACACGCACTACCATTGATTGTATTACCTTGAAGGTGTAAAAGCAAGAAAAACAGGCGGAGAGAAAAAAAAATGAATATTTGTTTTTGTCGATAAAATCTATTATTATTTATATTGATGGGACTCATCGCAATCATTTTTTTGCATCTTCGTTTTTTTCCTATTTTCACACACGTGCTCACTCTAAATACAGGAAACCGGATACGGGATATCCGTGACAGCCGCTATAAGGAGGGTGAAAAAAATGAATAAATTACTTTTATTGCATCCTGCAACCCGATCGCGAAGTATCGGTCTTGGCGATACGGAATCCCTTGGTATGCCGCCGATTAATCTCGGTTACATCGCCGCACTCACCCCCGGGAATTGGGATATTACTATCGTCGATGAATACCTTGCTCCCTTCACTGTCCACGCATCGTACGATCTTGTCGGGATAACGGCAACGACAAGCAACATCATGAGGGCATACGAACTATGCGGGGAATTTAAAAAACGGAAAGTAAAAGTCGTCATGGGCGGTGTCCATACGTCAATGGTACCGGATGAAGTCCTCGGGCACGCCGATTCGGTGGTTGTCGGTGAGGCGGAATCGGTATGGCCGAAATTAATAAAGGATTTTGAAAAAGGCAAACTCAAAAAAAAATATATCGGGGATAAAATCCCCCTCGACAATCTTCCCATCCCCCGGAGAGATCTCTATTCGGAAAGATATATCATGGATGTCATGCAGACAACGAGGGGCTGCCCGTTCGAATGCGAATATTGCTGTATAAGCAAGGTGTACGGGAAGCAGTACAGGGTAAGGCCGGTGAAAGATGTGCTTGACGAATTCCAGACATTGAAGAAGAGAATGGTCTATTTTATCGACGACAATTTTTTCGGCTTTGGGAAAAAGGGCGCAGAAAGGGTGATCGAACTCTGTAAGGGTATCGTCAGCCGAAAAATCAATAAATTCTGGGCAACGCAGGCTTCTCTCAATATCGCGGAATATCCCGAAGCCCTTAAATGGGCATATCGAAGCGGATGCCGCGGCGTCTATGTCGGCATTGAATCGATATATCCCGAAACACTCAAACAGCTTAATAAAACCGTCAATTATAAATTGAAAACGGAAGGCATGATCAAGGCGATAAAAACAATCCACAAGTACGGGATTTCGGTCGCGGGGGCGTTCATTTTCGGGAATGACAGGGATGATAACACCATTTTTCAGCCGACACTCGAGTTCATGAAAAAATGCGGTCTCGATGTGATTCAGATCGGTATCCTGACGCCATACCCAGGGCTGAAGATATTCGAACGGATGAAAGATGACCGCAGACTCGTTTATGACAACTATCCGTCCGACTGGGATCGTTACGATACGGAGCACATTAATTTCAAGCCCCTTAACATCTCCGTTATCGACCTCATCAGGGGTTATGATTATATCGCCCACGAGATTTTTACGAAAAGGGAAGTCCGGTTTCAGGCACTCAAAACATTTCTCAGGACCAGGAGTATCGTAGCGACACTGCTCACGTACGGGATGAACAAGGACAGTATCGATCTCTACGATTTCAAGAAACGATTCAGGGCCGCCGCCTGGAACAAGGACCATGCAGCAAAATAAAGACAGGATAGAAACACAAACCACTCCGACCCCTCTCGAGGTGAAGCGATACGCAAGCCTGAAAAATGTGAAGAAATCCCTCTGGGACTCGATCCTCAGGCAGGACCGCATTATTTGTTCGTACGACCACCTCAGGGCGGTGGAAGAGTCCGGAATCAATGATTGCGATTACCGCTATCTGATGATATTCAGGGGAACCCGGCTTATCGCCCATACCTGTGTCTATGCCATGAGTTTCGAACTCGATATCTTTAACACGGGGAAAATGAAGCGTATTATCGACATAATCAGGAAACGTTTCTTCCCGAGATTCTTCTATATCAAGGTAATCGAATGCGGCACACCGACCGCTTTGGGAAATACCATCTCCTATGCGGATGAATCCGACAGACCGGAAATTCTCGAAATCATCGTCCGGGAAATGGAGGCGTTTGCCCGGGAGAAGAATATCAATATCCTCATATTCAGGGATTTTTATGAAGAAGAACTCTTTTTTTACAACCGGCTTATCATCGATCATTTCAAGCGGGTCAACATGCTTCCCAATTCGGAAATCGTCAACGACTGGAAAAGTTTTGACGATTATCTTTCCGATATGAGAAGCAGGTACCGTTACAGGATCAACAGATTCCTCAGAAGCCTCGAAAAATCGACAATCGATATCGAAATACGCGACTCTTTTTCCGATATCGCGGAAGAATGCACACGGCTCTGGTTTCAGATTTACGAACACGCAAAGGAATACAAACGGGAAATTCTCACGCCCGATTATTTCAGGAATATGGACAAATACCTGGGAAAACGATCGAAAATGATACTCTTTAAAAAAGGCGATAGCCTTATCGGATTCGATTTCGTCATCATCGATGACAATACATTACGCCCGCTTTTTGTCGGGATCGATTACAATTATAATGAAGAAAACAAACTTTATTTTAACATCCTGTGTCAGAGTGTCAAAATGGGGATCGAAAGGAACAAAAAACTCATCGAAATGGGGATAACGACCATGAACCCAAAGCTCGAAATGGGAGCCGAGATCGTCCCCCTTTACGCTTTTATGAAACACCTCTCTCCGATTTTGAACAAGATTATCCCGAATCTTTTCGTTCTGTTTTCACCGAAACCGCGCGAAATCATCAAGCATGTGTTCAACAGGAGGTACTTCGAACGTATTTATACCGATTTTTCCATACAATACCTCTACAAGAACCATATCTATAACGCGACAGCGTATAATATCAGTGCAAGCGGTATTTTCATCAAAACGAAAAACCAGTTAAAAAAGAATGATTTGCTTATTTTCGAATTCCGCTTTCCCAATACCATCAACACCTTTACCATGAGGGGCAGAATTGTCTGGTTGCGACGCATGAAAGATGGAATCATGGCAGGATGCAAATTCTCAAAAAACAGAAAATCTTCCAAAGAGAAACTGAAAAACCTTCTTGAAATAATGAAATTACAGGGACAGCATGAGCAGAATTAGTTTTCAGAATATCGACAAGACAAAACCGGATGTCGCCACCAGCCTTCTCAAACCGTTCCTCATTTATATCGAAAAGAAATACGATAAGGCCGCCCTCATCCAGTTCGTCCGTGAAACCGGTATGGATATCGAGTTTCTCGAAAACGGACACAACTGGATCTCCTTCGATTACTACAATCTCTTTCTGAAAAAACTCGTCGAGTTTACCGATAATCCCAAGGCGCCTTTCGAAGCGGGCATTTATGTTCTTTCACCGCAATCCTATCCGTCGCTCAGGGCGATTCTGATCGTACTCAAACTGTTCGCCACACCCGGTATGTTTTTCAAACGTATCGCGGAGCTGACGAGTTCCATATCGAATATCGGCAAATTCGAATTGCTGCAGACGCGAAGACGGAAGATTCTCTTTAAATCCAAATTGTTCGAAGGATACAAACAGACCAGGTATAATTGCGATGCGATCAAGGGAATAGCGGCGGCGATCCCCCGTTTCTGGGACCTTCCTTTTGCGAGAGTGAAAGAAATACAGTGCGCGGCGGAAGGGGCGGAATCCTGTATCTACGAGATCAGCTGGATACCGCGCCCGTTTAAAAACATCCTCTTTACCATCGGCACCGTCTGTATTCTGATCGGCGAGATTATTTTCTTTTTTGTACAAAAAGAACCGCTTTTAAGAATAGAACACCTGTTATTGTCCGCCGGATTTTTTACCATCATTTATTTCATCAACAAAATCTTCAAATTCAGGACCATATTAAAGGAGAACGAAGAGATTCAGAAGGAGCGGACGCGTGAGCTCGAGCGTGCCATCGCCATCAGCAAGAAAGAATATATGGAACTGCAGGAGGCGAACCTTCAGATAGTCGAAAAAGCGAACAAACTCTCGATTCTCAACTATATATCGGAGGAAATAAGTAAAATAGATCAGGAAGACGACATGCTCCTGCTTATTATAAAAATTATTATTGATTGTATCGGTTTTGAAAGGGGATTTTACTACTGCATGAACAATTACTTCGACGTGCTCAAAGAACCTTTGAGTTTCAATAAACTCGACAGTAAAATAAAAAAACAACCCGAACTCGTACAATACACACAAAACAAAAGATGGATTACATCCATTTTTACAAAAAAAAGACCGCAGATCATCTCACAGAAAGATTTGATCGGGGGGGAGAACGACAATGACATCATCTTCATTCCCCTGGCCGTCCACAACACGTTCTTTTACCTGATCGGGTTCGATAACTTTTCGTCGGGGAAAGAAATCAAGGAAAAAAACATGCAGTTTTTTTCTACCGTCGGCAGACAGCTGGAAATCGCCATGAACAATATCTATTCCCTGCGCGCCGCCCGCAACGTGCTTTCGAGTATCCCCTCTTCGATCGTCGTTTTTGACCGGAATACCCTGAAAATATCATATGTCAATACGACATACCTCAAGAATTTCAATCAGGAAATACGAAACGTGTTGGGCGAGAACGTCTTTGACTTTCTCAAAATCCCCGAACACTACAAGGAACGATTCAAAATACAGATAGACAGACTTCAGCAAAAGAAGAACATGCTCGACCAGGAATACCAGGTCGGACAGAGGACGATCGGATATACCCTGTTCACTATGCCGGATGAAACCGGCGGAAAGAATGAAATAGGCATTATCATGAAGGATATCACCGAACAACGGGACCTACAGGAACAGCTGCTTCGCGGGGAAAAGCTTGCCGCACTCGGAACCCTCGCATCGGGTATCGCCCACGAGATAAACAACCCGCTTTACGGGATACTCGGAACCGCCGAAGTGATTGTCGATGAAACCGACAATGATGAAATCAAGGACCTCGCGAAGGAAATCATCGATTTTTCGATGCAATGTTCGGATATCGTGAAGGATCTTTCCACCTATTCGCGCAGTCTGAGAGAAGAAAAGTCAAAAGAAGTCGATATAAACAATTTGATCGAGGAGACGCTTCGGATTATCAGCTACAGCCCGAACTTTATCGATATAAAGGTAAACAAGGAATTGAACGATATCCCGCCCTTCGAAGCCATCGGCGGAGAAATGAGACAAATTTTCATGAATATCATCAACAACGCCATCCAGGCGTTGAAAGGCCGGGGAGAACTCGTCATCAACACATACTGTAAGGAACATTTCATTATAATTACGATAGCCGATACGGGCCCGGGTATCCCCCAAAAGATTATCTCTAAAATATTCGATCCGTTCTTTACCACCAAGCCCGCGGGAGAAGGGACCGGTATCGGGCTGAATATCGTATACAGGCTCGTCACCAAATACAACGGATTCATCACCGTGAAAAGTTCACCGGGTGAGGGGGCCCAGTTTACCATCAAACTACCGGTAAAGGAGTAGAAATGAAGAACGTTCTTATTATCGACGATGACGAACGCATTCGCCATATCATAAAAATTCAGCTGCACAAGACCGATTTCAACCTCCTTGAAGCGGACAACAGGGAGATCGCGCTCGAAACGCTCCGCGGCTCCCCCGTCGATGTCATCATCTGTGACATCAAGATGAAAGATACGACGGGCTTTATCCTGCTGAAGGAGTTAAAGGCGACCTACCCCCATATTCCCGTCATCATGTTGACCGGTTTTATCGACAAAAACGTGAGTGAAAAGGCAAAACGGATGGGAAGTTTTGCCTTTATTACAAAACCCGTGCGGAGAGAAAAACTGATCGAGACGATCAGACAAGCGGTGGATGACGGGGGTGGACCGGCCTCGCCCGGTTAGACGCGTGTTCCCGGAAAGCCTCCGGTTTTTTCACCACGGGCGTCCATGAAAATCCATGGAAAAACAAACCATGGAATGTTATACTGATATCGATGAAGATCGATACGATGAAGCGAGTTGCAGATGGCCGACGAAGAACAAATTGAGGGCGAACTTATCGAGCTTCCGCCCGCCGACTCGAACGTAAAACGAATCCTCGTCATCGACGATATCACCTATGTGGTGAAATCGATAACAAAAATTCTCAGAAGCCAGGGTTATTTCGTTATTTCGGCCATGACGGGCAAGGAAGCGATCGAGAAGTTCGGCAAATACAAACCGCACCTGATCACCGTGGATCAGAAACTTCCCGACATGTCCGGCATCCAGCTTGTCGAACAAATCAGGTGCCTCGACGGCGGATACAACACGAAAATCATTTTTATCTCCGCGGTTCAGGAAAAAGAAGAAATCAAATCGATTTTGACGATCGGTATCGACAACTATATTCTCAAACCATTCAAAAAGGAAATGCTCATCAAGATAGTCAGCGACCTGCTTTCACAACAATAGAAACAACCATCCGGTACGCCCCCCGTTCCGGTAAAAAATGCGCCGGATAACGAATCTCCGTGTGCTTATCGTGTTTTTCAAAAAGCGTGGTATATTTACAGGTGATCAACCATGAAAGGAGACATAATCATGAATAAGGGAATCTTTTTCTTTCTCTTTATATTTATACCCGTTTTACTTTCATTGACCGGTTGCGATATTTTCCCGCCCGAATGTTATCTGCAGGCGGAGGTTGTCTCATGGTACCTGGATGGCAGCAATTATGTCGTCATCCAATACAGATTGACGAATGTCGGGTCCGTCGACCTCGAGAACTGCCAGGTCAAGTTCGGTATCGATGATGTATTATCGGGCGGGAATACGGTCAGCTATGATTATATAACCGCGACGTGGTGGCCGTCCGGGGGGATCTATTTGAATACCGGTGAAAGCTCGGGAACGAGGACATGCAACACCGGCTGGAACACCGGGGGTGCCGTTCCCGAGTACGTGGGGGTATACGCCATCGGATTCGACAACCCGCCGGATGAGGACTAACCCGCACCAATTACACGATCCATTTCCTCCGTATGTTGAAAATACTGATATAAAACATAGCCAGACAGAAGACAACGAGGATACCCAGGTCGAAGGCGACCGGAAGGAAGTTGCTTTCCGAGATCGAATACCGCAGGATATCGACCCCATAGGTAACGGGCAGGAGACAGGAAAGCGGTTGTATGAAAAGAGGAAGGACCGGTACCGGGACAAACAGGCCGCAGAGAAAAATCATGGGAAAGCGGTAGAAATTCGAATAGGTCTGGGCCTCGAAGACTTCTTTCGCCGAGACGGCGATAAACAGCCCCATGAATGTGGATATGACCGACAACAACGCGATACCGGAAACGAGTGTCGCCCAGTGCATGACCCCGGACCTGAAATATAAAACGGAAATCAGAACGGGCAGCACGCTGTTGACAATCCCGAACAGGATCGCCCCGGTCACTTTGGCCAGTACCAGAAGTTCGATACGGACCGGCGCCAGAAGCAGCCGTTCGAACGAGCGCGACTTCCGTTCGAAGGTGATGGTGACGGAAAGCATCGAGGTCGTCCCGAATAATATCGACATCGCGACAATGCCGGGGAATACTTCCGTAATATCAAAGGCGGATTTTGATTTGATGAACATCATCAGCATCCAGGCGAACGGAAATATAATTCCCCAGCTGATGTTCGGCGGTTTGAGATAATAGTTTTTCATATCTTTCAACAGGATACTCCGGAACGCCGTGAACGATTTCGACACCTTCATTTTTTTTCTTTCTCCTTTTTCATCATGGCGATTTCGATGCCGGTCAGTTTGACAAAGGCGTCTTCGAGGGTGGGCCGTATCAATCTGGCTTCACGGATGCGAACGCCGCGGCCCGATAAAAAGCAGACGATCGGTGTTATGTCGATTGTATCCCGGCCGGTTACCTTTACCGTATCATCGTTTTTCAGGCTGCATTCGACATCGGGGAATTCCCGCATCAGTTGTTCCGGCAGTAAAGGACGATCGGTATACCCCTGTTCGAAAACCACTTCGATCACATTGGCTTCCCGTGCATCCTCGATCAGCCTGCCGACCGTATCGATTCTGATAATGCTTCCCCGATGAATGAAAGCGACCCTGTCGCAAAGGCGTTCGGCTTCCTCGATATAGTGGGTTGTCAGGAAAATGGTCGTCCCGGCCTCATTGAGGCGTTTGATCAGGCCCCTGATCTGTCTGACACTCGCGACATCGATGCCGGTCGTCGGTTCGTCCATAAAGATTATCTCGGGTTCATGAATCAGTGCCGCCGCGATTGTCAGTTTCCGCTTCATCCCTTTCGAATACGCGCCGAACTTTTTATGGGAGGCTTCCGTCAATTGAAAGGCTGCAAGCAGTTCGCGGGCTTTCCGCGACCGTACCGGCTTCGGCAGGCCGTAGAGTGACCCGCAAAAGCAGAGATTTTCATAACCGCTCATTTCATTGTAAAGATTGCTTTCGTCGGCAATAACACCGATAATATTCTGGGCTTTTTTTATATTTTTTGTCAAATCTTCATTCTTATAGTATATCTTCCCCCCGTTTATTTTTGCCATACCGATCAGCATGTTTATCGTCGTTGTTTTTCCCGCCCCGTTCGGGCCCAAAAATCCGAAAATTTCTCCTTTATTCACATAAAAACCGACATCACGTACCGCGGTAACATCCCCGTAATGTTTCGTTAAGCCCTTGGCCTCGATTATTCGTTCCATACACCGTTTTCCTTTGATCCCGCCGCCTTCTTGAGTTCCTGTAAAAGCTCATCTATAATTGGGTGATTGACTGTGTAATGCACCCAATATCCCCGTTTTTCACCCGATACCAGTCCGCATTCCCTCAATATTTTCAGATGCTGCGAAATGGCCGATTCGGATAACGTGAGTATGCGCGCGATCGCCTTTCCGCACAGGGGACGTTTCGCGATCAGGGTAACGATGGCAAAGCGTGTGTCGTCACCGAGCGCTTTAAACATGGCGGGCAGGGATTTACTGATATCATTGGGCGAATCTAATTTAGTATTCACTTAATTAATTTATATTTCACTTAACCAGTATCTGTCAAGGACATTTTCTTCTTTTTCTCATTCACCGGCATTATGAGAGGGTTTTATAATCGGCCGCTCCCGGTACCATACGATTCAAGCTATATTCTTGACAGATATTTTCTTTAACGTTATAGTAAAGCTTACTCAGCAGTCCGGCTTATATGCCGCGACATAAAGGGATAGAAATTATTCCGTAACCTCCCGTCATACATGAAAGGGAAAGCTGTTCACGGTTATCCGGTGAAATCCGGGTTTACGGACAGGGAATTTTTAATAAAAAAACAAGGAGCTACAATAATGGGTATTAGGTTGGAACAAATCAGAAATATTGCATTTTCAGGTCACGGCGGAACAGGCAAAACATCACTGGTAGAACAAATCCTCGCTTTGGGCGGTGCCATCCCGAAACCGGAAACCGTGGAATCCGGGAAAACCGTCAGTGATTATACGGAAGAAGAAATCGCACGGCAGATATCGATTCACACATCACTCTCCCATATTATGTGGAATGATATCAAAATCAATCTGCTCGATACACCGGGTGCCGCCGATTTTGTCGGTGAAGTGGTCGCGGGATTTCGCGCGTGTGAATCGGCCGTTGTTCTTGTTGCCGCAGATTCCGGCGTTCAGATAGAAACAATTAAAACCTGGCGGCGGCTTGACAGAAACAACCTGCCCAGGGTCGTCTTTCTCAATAAAATGGACAAGGAACATGCCGATTATAACAAATCCCTTAATGATGTGAAGGACAAGTTCAAGGTGAATGTCATTCCCATTACCATACCCGTCGGGGAAGGAAACAACTTCAAGGGTGTCGTCGACCTTATCGATCAAAAAGCCTACATGCATACCTCCGGCGGCAAATCCCAGGCACAGGATATTCCAGCCGACATGAAAGACGAAGCGGAAGGCAAGCGGGCCGCGCTTATCGAAGCGGCTGCGGAGGGCAATGACGAACTTATGGAAAAATATCTGATGGAAGAAACCCTCTCCGAGGAGGAATTGAGAAAGGGTCTTAAAGAGGCGTTTAAAAAGAATAATTTTGTTCCGGTTTTCTGTGGGGCGGCGATACTTCATTCGGGAATGGTCTCGCTGCTTAATTTCATCGAAAAAGCGGCCCCATCCCCCGCGGCAGCGGTCAAGGCCCTGACAAAGGAAAACACGGAAATCGAAGTAACGGCGGATGCGTTCCCCTCCTGTTTCATTTTCAAGACATTTATCGATCAATTTTCAGGAAAACTCTCATTCATCAAGGTGATGTCGGGTTCAATCTCGACGGATTCGGAACTCTACAATGTCCGGGAGAATAAAAAGGAGAAGATTTCCAAATTATTCACCTGCCAGGGTAAAAAACTCGAAGACGTTACTACCCTCGAGACCGGCGACATCGGTATTATGGCAAAAGTGACGACAGCGGAAACAAACCAGACATTTTCCACGTCAGATCACCTGATTACCTATGAAAGCCTCAATCTTCCGCAGCCCGTTCATTCCGTCGCGATCTCGGCTGCGGCGAAAAAAGACGAGGACAAGCTGAACCAGCTTCTGCAAAAGGTCTCGACCGAAGATCTCACATTCAAGCTTACGTACAACAAGGAAACACGGGAAACGGTAATATCCTCGATGGGAGAACTCCACCTTTCGATTATTCTCGACAGGATCAAGGAAAAACAGAAAATCGAAATGGAAACAAAAGTGCCGAAGGTGGCCTACAGGGAGACCATTACAAAATCCGCCGGCGCGGAATATCAGCATAAAAAACAAACCGGTGGACACGGCCAGTACGCGAAAGTGGTCCTCGAAATACAGCCGCTCGAACGGGGAGAGATGTTCCGGTTCGTCAATGCCATTTTCGGTGGCGCCGTTTCCAAGGGGTATATCCCCGGTGTCGAAAAGGGTGTGCTCGAAGGAATGGAAGAAGGTATCCTCGCGGGGTATCCCGTCGTGGATCTCGAAGCGAAAATCGTCGACGGAAAGGAGCACCCGGTCGATTCATCCGAAATGTCGTTCAAGCTCGCCGCTCGCGGCGCGCTCAAGGCCTGCCTCGAGAAAGCGAAATGCGTCCTGCTCGAACCGGTCATGAATCTCGACGTCTTTGTCGAAGACCAATACCTCGGAGACGTTCTCTCCGATCTCAGTTCACGGCGGGGCAGGGTTTTGGGTCAGGAACCGATAGGCGGTGGAATTCAGGAAATCAAGGCACAGGTTCCCCAGTCCGAATTGCTGCGCTATTCGATAGATCTCAAATCCATAACATCCGGAACCGCTTCATTTGAAATGGAGTTCAGCCATTACAACCCGATTTCCGGCAAGGTTGCGGAGGACGTGATAAAGGCTGCCCAGGCGTCAAAAGAAAGTGAATAGAACCAACAGGAAAGGAAGAAATGGCCGTCGATTCAGGCAAGAAGAGATACCCGGAAAAAGACGCTTTTCTGAAAACCAGAAAACGGGACAAGGGATACAAGAAAGCCGCCATGCTTCTCATCATCCTGGGGAAGGAACATTCTTCCGAGGTACTGAAACACCTCACTGAGGAAGAAGCACTGGGAATTGCAAAGGAAATCGCATCGATAAAAAAGATCGACAACAGGGAAGCGGAAAAAGTACTTGAAGAGTTCGGTTACCTTCTCAAAGTCAAAAACCTCGTGGCAAAAGGCGGTCTTGAAAAAGCGAAAGAAATGCTTTTCACCGCTTTTGGAGAGGAAAAGGGCGAAGTTTTTTACAATAAAATAATCGAACGGACCGTCCCGCATCCCTTTTCTTTTCTCAATGATCTTCCCATCGAACAGGTATTGACCCTTATAAAAAACGAATCGGCCCCCGTGGTCGCGGTCATTCTCTCTCACATCGATCCAACCCTTTCCGCAAAACTTCTCACCGCCCTTCCGCCCGATACCAGGAGGGATACAGTGGCGAGAATCGCCAGAATGGATAAAATAACCCCGGAGATACTGCGAAAGACGGAAGAGGTGTTAAGAGAAAAGGTGCGCGCCCAGGGAGACATGATAACACAGGAGGTCGACGGGAAACTGGCACTGACTGAAATACTCAAACATATGGATGTCCAGAAAGAAAAGGAAATCCTCTCCGATCTTTCCATCTGCAATCCCGAACTCGCCGAGGATATCGAAACCCGCCTTTTCAATCTCGATGTCGTCTACAGGATATCGAACAAGGACCTTCAGAAAGTACTGCGTGAATACGACGACAAGGATATCGCCTTTCTTCTCAAGGGAAAAGACGGGGACTTCAGCCAGCGGATCATACGAAACGTATCGAACCGCAGGGCGGAAATCATCAGACTCGAACATCAAAGTATCGGCCGCGTGCTGAAATCCGATGTCGAGAAATCGGATACCGACTTTCTCTTAAAAATACGGAATATGGCGGAAAACGAGGAAATCACCATTTTCGACAAAAACGAGGAATATATCGATTAACGTGAACGCCTGCGTCATCACTTTGCCGGATGCCGGACAGCTTCCGTCGCCGAAATATGTATATACGCTGTCAGTCCCTGCCCCCGCTGCTTTTTGTGCTTCCGATCTGAAAAATCAATTCGAAGACATTGATCACAAGCAGTATTCCGGCCAGTGTCCAGAGGAACACCGACCCCTGAAGGGGGAGAACCAAATTCCCGAATAAAAGCCAGAATGTCAGGACGATCCCGCCGCACAGATTGATGCTTACCGCACCGATCAGCCCCAGACCGGTGAAACGGCTTTTTTCTTTTTTCAAAGCTTCGATAACCAGGGCGACGGCGACACCGGCAAGAACGCCCCCCAATATATTCGGATAAAAAGAAGTATTCGTCTGAGGAACACCCAGAAAATTCGAAACAAAAGGAAACATAAGCAGAAGTCCGCCCAACACGGCATTGATTAAGGCATCGATAAGCAGGGTAATTCTTTTACGCATATTCATCTCCTTTTCGATACAAACACCGCATTGTTTTCATCTATCCTCATCAAGTGTTACCAAGGGTTTCCGTTTGCCGTCATTGCAGCCAAATCCGTCTTTCATCCGCATGCCTCCCTCATCATGTACATGGTAAATCCCTATTTTTTTACAAGCATGTATAAACCGATTAATATGATGATACTCCCGAATATCTTCCGTAAGATTTCATTCGACAGATTAATCGCGATTTTCGACCCGAGCAGCCCGCCGATAAAAAAACCGATACAGATCAGTGAAGCCACCTTGACATCGACAAGACCTTTCGTGTAATAGGTGTAGGCAGCGAGCAGCCCTATCGGCGGCACCAGAAGCGCCAGGGTCGTACCCTGGGCCTGCTGCTGCGTAAATCCGAATAAGAATATCAAAGACGGCACAATAATGACACCTCCGCCTATGCCGACGACACCGCTTATCGTTCCCGAAAACAAACCCAGAATCAGGTATAAAATGACTTTTACCATTTTCTTGCCCCCTCATTGTTTCAAATAAAAAAGCGGGAATTAACCCATGTCATTAACGACAACCTGTTTTCAATAGATGCTATGCATCTCCGGTATGATGTTACCATGATAAAAGAATAATGTATCTGTTTCAATCCTTATTGTTTACGTGACGGTACGGAAAGGGTTGAATTATCCATAGAGCAAAGCGGTACCGAAGTACACGACTATCTCAGGTGTCCCGGAAATAACGATATATCAAACTATGCTGAAGGGATGCCGGGCGCACTAAAAAAAGAGTCCGGAACGATTCACCCGGACTCTTCAATGATTCCCATAAAAGAAAGGAAATTCCTGTTCCGATATGAGTCAGCAGTCGAATCCGTTTACCAGACCCACATAGTACTGTGCGATAAGCAACGCATCGACGATATTGATCGACCCGTCGCAATTTGAATCCGCACGGGACTGAATAAAATTATCCGGCGACAATCCCACATAAAACTGGGCGACCATCAGGGCATCGACGATGTTGATCGTCCCGTCCCCGTTCACATCACCGGTTACGGATGACGGAACCTGTGTCTGTGCCGGGGGATTCGTGGGCGGATTGCTCGGTGGTGGAGTCTCTGCGGGCGGGTTGGTGGTTCCGCCGTCGTCACAGACACCGATAAATGTCCAGACTTGATTGTCATTGGAATATTCTTCCGGGTTCTCTCCTTTTGAATACCAGTTGTTTTGATATACCCGGCCGTTGTACTGGACCCTCGTTCCGGTCTGATCGTAGACGTCATTCGCGTTCCAGACGGGGATATTCACGCAACTACCCGCGCTCGGCGGCGGCTGTGTCGGGTCTGGTTGCGTCGACGGCGGTTGATAACCGCCCCCGAATATCGAGCATTCGACCGCCTTCGATTTCAGGCCATTGGCGCCATTGACAATACGATCCCCCCAGCTGGAAAGACTCGAGGCATTCCAGTTGTTGACCATATCGAGGTACTCGACGCCCCCGCCATTGCCGCACCACGACCAGCCGATATACCCGATATTGTATTCGACGGCCCGGTACATGATCGAATCCTCGTCCGGGTCGCCGTCCGAATGATCCCACCCGAACTCACCGATGATCAGGGGCAATCCCTGATCCTTGATCGTCTTTATGTAACTGTTGATCGTATCGTCCTTCTTGTATACGCCGTACATATGAATGGATAACATTGTGTTTCCCGTCGAGTCGGCATTGTAAATGGATTGGGCGTTGTCCCGCATGATATGCTCCCAATCCTGACCCCAGTTCGGGGCGTCGACGACCAGGGTATGGTCGAATCCGGCGCTTCGCATCGACTGGATGGCGTTCCTGGTATCGTTTACCCAGGCCGATGCATTGGTGTTTCCGTAGGGCTCGTTACCGATATTGATGAGAACATAATCCTCCTCGCCGTCGAGAACACTTTTAATTTCCCTCCAGTAACTGACGGCGGTCGCGAGCGAAACCGCACCCGATTTCTCACCGTAACCGGTCGTATCGTGACATTCAAGCATGGCGACGAGCCTGTTCGATTTACATATGCTGATGATATTCTGAACATCGGCGGCTTCACTTTTGGGCCATCCCTCGCCGTGCTGCCCCGCACTCAGGACCACGCGGACGGTATTGGCACCGGCCCGTTTAATATCCGCCAACGCGCTCGTCCTGTCCGTATACCAGCAGTGGGCATGGCTGATGCCGTACATGACAAATTGATTCCCGTTTCCATCATACAGCCATCCATTGTTCACGCGAAATCCCACATAGGCCTGTAATCCGGTACAGAAAAAAATAAATAAGAAAAGACAAATGAAAATTATCCGGCTTTTATTTTTTTTCATCACTCCCTCCATTTACATTCAAATTTTCTTAATTCCCGCCCGCAACTAAACCGGTTTAGTTGCGTTGCGCTATACACCCTTTTTTATAATGCGGCCTTATGGTATCATATTATCGTAGAAAATGCAAGCTTTTTTAAAATTCAAGCGGTTTCCCGTACCGCTTGCGCGGTATAAAAAATCACCGTATCTCAGTAACTCAGGACGGCATCATTTATTCTTTGATTCCCGTCTTCCGTTATCGCTTTTCCATGGCCGGGACAAATGATCTGAATGTCAAAAGCCTTGAGTTTTTTTACCGATTCATACAATTCATGATCATCCTGGTTATATATGCCGCGTGCTATCCGTAATCCCTTTTCATTAAGCAGGCAATCACCTGAAAAAAGTATCTTTTCTTTCTTTTGATACAACGCGATACTCCCCGGCGTGTGACCGGGTGTGTGTATCACCTCGAGTCCGCCGTATACATCGATAATATCCCCGCCGGCGACTTCCCTGTCGATAACGATCGTTTCCGTTTTCATGAGAAGATGCAGGAACGACCACAATAGCTTTTTATACAACCGACTGTATTCCATTTTCTTTTTATTTTCAAGATATTGTCTCTCATCCTTATGCGCAATGATTCGTGCATTTGAGGCCCTTTTTATTGCATTGAGGTTGGCCGTATGGTCGATATGACAATGGGTGAGGATAATAGTCGAAATCCGTTTCATTTTTATGTTCATTTCATCCAGCTGCCGTTCGATAACGGCCATATCGCCGATGAATCCCGAATCAATGAGAATGACAGAGCCGTTATCGACGAGGACATACACCTGCCCGCTTTTGAGTTTCTCTACCTGAAAGACATTATCTTTTATCCTGATCATCTCCTCCTCCTCTTTTCATATGTTTTACCGGAAGCGGCTCGTACTTGCCGGGCGAATACCCCGTGATCAATAACCGGACAATCGCCTCATACCCGATAGTATCGCGTGAATGGCAATCCCGAGTCAATCTCACGGTGAAAAAGAAATCTGTTACCTTTTCGTTTCCCCATTGTTTCTTTTTACAATACCTCCGGGAGAATATTCATTATATGCGGTATCTCATGATTGATTCAACATGGTATTTCCTGTAGTATGGAAGTAAGGTATGCTCGTGAAAACAAATAGACTTTTAATGACTATGATCATACGAAGCACTTTCATCCTCACTGTTTTCCTGCTGCTTTATTCATGCGGCGGTTCGTCGAATCCGGGGAAGAATCCAAATAGCGGCGATCGGAAAAAGCCGGACACCCCGCCCGTTATCAGTGTTTACCGCGCGGATATTACGCAGATACTCGAAGAAAACGGAGAGATCGCACCGGAAACGAGTGCGGAAGTCAAATCACGAATCAGCGGAAGGGTGGCCGAAATACTTGTCGATGAAGGCGATTATGTCGAGAAAAACGACGTTATCGCAAAAATAGAACCGGATCTCGAACAGGCGAGAATCATTACCTCACTCGTGAACAACCTCAAGGAAAAAGAAATCGCGATGACCAACATGAAGGCCGAATACGAACAAAAGAAACAATTGTACGAAAAGGGTTTTATTTCAAGAAGCGAATTTCAGAATACCGAGGACGCGCTTTCGCTTGCGGAAATGGAATACAATGCGAGTTATGAAGAATACACTCTCTTTAAGAGCGAAATCGGCTCCCATTCAAGCATTACCGTTGAAAGGTTATCCATTCTCTCCCCCCTGGCCGGGATCGTCCTCATAAGGGATGTCGAAGAGGGAGAACTGATTAGCGGCGAATCATCGTCCAGAAGCGGAACACTTCTGTTTACGATCGCCGATCTGCGCAGACTCGTCATACGAGTTTCGATCAATGAGGTCGATATTTACAAAATCGATACGGGCAACACGGCGGACATCCTCATCGCCGCCAATCCGCAGGGCGCCTATACCGGAACGGTGACAAAAATATCGCCGTACGCGATCGACGAAAAAGGAATAAAGGTATTTTCCACGGAAATCATGCTTTCCGAACAGGACACGAAATTACGCCCCGGCATGAGCGCGGTCGTCCGTATAGCGATCAACGCGAGGAAAAACGTGCTCGCAATCCCGGTCACCGCACTTTTTATCGAAGACAACAGGGAATACGTGATCGTTCCCGCGGAGGGAAACGGCATCAACAAACGGTTCGTTAAACGGGGGATCAATGACAGCCGGCATGTGGAAATCACGGAGGGACTGAGCGAAGGAGACAAAATATACAGCGATATTCCCTATCAACTGCTCGGCAAGAACGGTGGCACCATCCCCGCATACAATATGAGAAAAGAGTTTTGATGCTTATCCGGTGCGCAAACGTATCAAAGTCATATTTTATCGGCCGTATCGAGGTAAGGGCGCTGACCGGTATCAGTCTGGATATCGAAGCCGGGTCGTTTATCGCAATCGTGGGACCGTCGGGAAGCGGCAAATCGACCCTCATGAACATCATAGGCTGTCTCGATGTCCCGACGGAGGGAAGCTATTTTCTCGACGGAATCGATATTTTCGGCGAAGGAAAAAGAAAACTCTCATACATACGAAACAAAAAGATAGGGTTCATATTTCAAAACTTCAACCTCCTGCCCCGCTACAATGTTTACCATAACGTGGAACTTCCCCTCATTTACTCCGGGCTGAACAGAAGCGAAAGAAAGAGGAGGGTGCACGCGGCAATCGAACAGGTGGGTCTTTCTGACAGGATAAAGCACAGGCCGAACGAACTTTCGGGCGGAGAAAAACAGCGTGTGGCGATCGCCCGCGCGCTGGTGAACGAACCCGCTATAATTCTGGCCGATGAACCAACCGGCAACCTCGATACTGTCACGGGCGGGGAAATAATCGGTATTTTCCGCAGACTCATCGACAATTGTCGTACTATCATCTTGGTCACGCACGACATCGCCGTTTCCGAAAGGGCGGAGCGTCAGGTGATGATTGTCGACGGGAGAATAAGGGGGGATGAACGGTCATGAAAACACTCCTCCTCACGGTCCTCGAATCCATCCTTACGGGAATAAAAGAGATTTTTCATAACAAAACACGCTCGTTGCTTACCATGCTCGGTATTACTCTGGGGGTCGCCTCCCTCATCACCATGGCGAGTATCGTCGAAGGGGCGAAAATAAGTACGATCGAGATCATGAACCAGTGGGGAGGGTTGAACAATATCCGTCTTTCGTATTCCGGTGAAGAGACAGCGGGTACGGGAAACCTCACTTTTGGCGCCAAACGGACCGGCATCACCTTCGAGGATGTGGAGGTCCTCTTTAAAAACCACTCCGATATCATCGATGTTATCTCCCCGCTGGTCAGGGAATGGGCGCTGGTGAAGCGGGCGGACCGGGCACTTCATGTCAACCGTATCATCGGTATTACCCCCGCATTCATGAAGGCCGAACAATATGAAATCGAAAGCGGACGCGAACTGACGCAATTCGACGACTGGTCGCTTGCACGGGTCTGCGTCATCGGCACGGTAATCCGGGGCGAGTTATTTTCCGAATACGAAGATCCCGTCGGTCAGCGGATCGACGTCGAAGGTGTTCCCCTCACTGTTGTCGGGATTTTCAAGCACTATCAGATGACCGACCCGTTGAGACCGGTGAAAAAGGCTGAGGAAAAACCGAAAACAAATATTCCGCAATACGCAATCAAAAAGGAGCCGGAAACGGATTCCTCGGGAAGACGCGGGTTCTGGAGGAAATACGGACAGGGGAATGTCCTCTGGTTCAAGAACTACATTATCTGCGTTCCGTTTTCGATCATACAGATACTGTACCGGGGAGAAAATACGATCGATCAGGTCAATATCCTATTAAAAAGTCCGGATAATCTCACGGAAAAGGTCGAGCTGATGAGTAAAACGCTGAAGGAAAGCAGGGGTGTCGAGGATTTCGAAATAAACACGGCGGCCGAAAATTACGAGATGATGAATAAACAGATCGGTCTTTTCAATATTGTGCTGGGCAGTATCGCGGCAATCGCCCTGATTGTCGGCGGTATCGGTATCATGAACGTGATTCTCGCTTCGATCTCACAGCGGATACGGGAGATCGGCGTCCGGAAAAGCGTCGGCGCGAGCGATCTCGACATATTCATCCAGTTCATTATCGAAACCGTTATCCTGGCTTTGTGCGGAGGATTTGCCGGTATACTCCTCTCGTTTTTATCGGCGTCACTGCTTTCACTGCTTTCCGGTCTTGCCGCGTCGATCTCCGTCGGATCGATCATGCTTGCCCTTCTCTTTTCGTGCTTTATCGGCATAATATTCGGTATTTATCCCGCCATAAAAGCCTCACGGCTTCACCCCATTACCGCGCTGAGGTATGAATAATGGTAAAATATTTATACATTTCATGCTTTCTTTTATGTATCTGCGGCCCTTGTCAGGGACTATCGATCTCCGATATTCCCGGTATCCTGCTTGAAAATTCGAAAGAACTGAAAACAAAACAACTCGATCTCATTGCCATGCGACTCGAGGTTCGCAACCAGCCATTTACCTATCTCCCCGATCTCCAGCTTTCATACACGGGAGGAATCACCCGGCCCTTTACGGATGATTTTTCACACAATCATGCCGTCGAGCTTTCCTCTTACCTCAACCTATCGGACGTAAAGGTGTTTGAAAACCGGATACAGCGGATGGAATACGAACGAATGCTTCTCGAATACGAATTGCTCTCCCAACAGCTTCTCTATGAAACACTCGAACTGTATGTCGATGTACTCAAAAAACAGTTCGCTCTCACGCTGGCGGAGACTTCGGAAACCGCTTCGAAACTCAACTACGAGTATGCGCTTTCCAAAAACAGACAGGGGAGTATTTCCGATATCGAGTTGCTGAACGCGGAAGCGGATTACGACAACAGCATTTATGTTAGCAGGAAAAGCAGACTCGACTATGATATCGCCCTCTCCTCTCTCCGGAAAAAACTTGGAGACCGTGAACTCGGCGCGGTGGAAGAACCTGAAAAACGCTTTGCCTATATCGGTTTCGAAGATATTGAAGAAAAGGCGCCGTTATCCGGTGAGGTGTCATCGCTCTCAATCAAGACGGGGGAAAAAGAGCTCGCGATCCTTAAAATGAAAAAAGTCCTTGCAGAGCGGAACAGGTGGCTTCCCTCACTCAACCTTGGACTTTCACTCACCTATGACCGCTATGACTATAATTCGACAATCGAGCGGTGGGTGGGCCGTGAACCGAAACTCGACACCTCGTTGAGTTTTACCGCGACCTTTCATCTATTTTCCCAGAACCGGCTGCGCATCAATGCCGAAAAAAGCGAGCTGGCCATTCAAAAAGCCCTTATCGAACTTGAATCGGCCAGGACAAACGTTACAGATGATCTTGCCGAAATCGTCGATCTGCACAACAGAAGCGTCGACCTGCTCAATATCTCGAAAAAAAGGGTCGCCAGCGCTCAAAAGGAATATGATAAAAAGCAGGAAAGCTTCAACCTCGGCCTCATCCCGGTACTCGATCTCTATGAAACGCGGGACAGGTATCTGGAGAAGGAGAAGGAATCGAAATTTTTCGGCCTCGACATCATTCTTCTCAGGGCGCGAATAGGGCTTTTATTGGGAGAAACCTTTCTGTTTCTGGAAATCGATACCACGGAAACTTGAGTCAGAAACGTCTTTTTTGTCGTCTTCTTTTCATGAACTGGCAGCCTTTTAGCCATAACGGAAACAAAAAAGGGATGATAAAACCAATATCGGGTGGGTCTGAATGCGCGGCCCTGCTGTACCCGTCATCAATGAGGGCATGGATACGTATCTCTCCCATGAACTCATCCGGTTGGGCACGGACAAAGGCGATATCATCCGGTCCGTCCGGAGGATAATGCTCCGATAATCTTCCGTAATAGCTTTTCCGGAAACGGGAGAGAGTGAGTTCGTTTCCCGGCGCTGCAAGATCGGCAATAAATGGACAATCATTCCCCGTCAAATGAACGCGACGCTGCCGCCAGAAAGTATCGGAGGGAAGCGACCCGTCCGTCGAAAGACCGATTTCGGCGAGTATTCCATCACACACTGCCATAAAGGCTTCATCGTGCATCGCATCACCTGACCAGTACGGCCTCCCGAAAGTTATTCTATTTTGCACTTCCCACTCATCCATCCACGGCGTATCCCGGTCAAGGAGGAAAACTTCCCCGGCATTAAAGAACATTTCCGCCCGGTAATCCCTGACCTCGCCTGCGGGTTCAATAGGTATATCGGAACAGATATAAAGAAGAAGATCGAGTGTTTCGCCCGACCCGGGACCGGAAACCTTCATTGGAAAAAAAGCTTCTTCGGCAGGGAAGGTGACACTGACGCCGCTATGGAAAGCCGACCCGGTGTTTTCACGGCCCGTGATCAGGAGAATACTGAAGCCGTCCTCTCGTTCGTAATGACCGAACACATCCCTGTATTCATCGGGCAGAAAGCCGAAGGAATGATCCGGAAACCATCCGGATATCTGATCAACCGTTCCGGAAACCAGATAAAAAGAGAGGTTTTCCGTCACCTTCTCCGACCAGAGTATATCATCGATCCCCGTTTCCTCTGTCTCCGAATCCGAAACACGGCCATCCGCATCCATGGATGCGGATGAAACAAAACAACTGAAAACAGTATAACTCATACCCCCGGAATATTCTCTTCTGTATGTCTTCAATGTGAGAACGGGGGCGGAGAAATCGTTCAGGCGGTCGAACTCCGTTCCACCGCCGAGAACCTCATCGACATGATCGTATATATATTGACTGAAATCAGAAGGGACATATGGAATCGGGATGAACCAGGCAAAGCTTCCCCGTATCCACTCCGTTTTCGCTTCGACCACAAGTCTCTCGAGTCCATTCGATTCATCATAATAGAGAAAAGCACGTTGGGCGTGTTCTGTTATAGGCCTGCTTGCCTCTCCTTGTTCGATCAATTCGATGAAAAATCCGCCGTCCGCAGCGGCAGATTGAAGCATAATCATGGTGAAAACAGAAAAGATAAAAAACGTTTTCATTTTCATATACATTCTCCTTTACCTGCTACAAACGTAAATTCCATTTTATTGTATCATATCCTGTATGAAAATCATCATTTTTTAAAAAAAATGTTTGACACAATTGTACTAATGTATTATATTTTTATTGTACTAATACAATAGGACAATTTGTCGAAAACAATTGCCTGTGAAAAAAATCTTAAATACCAGGCGATGTTGGTGTCGACGTAAAAAGACAAGGAGGTATCTATGAAAGCAGAAGAACGCATTATGGGTTTTCTTGGCAATATTGTTGTCAAATACCATAAAATCATCCCGTTTATCGCGGGGGCACTTATCGTACTTTCAATCCTGGCCGCAATGAACCTCGAACTCAAAACCGAATTGAAGGACATGATGCCGGAAAACAATCCGAAAATTAAAATGTATACGGAGCTCGACGAACTCTTTTCCGGTGGTTCCATGATCATGATCACCTTCGAGGGAACGGACAAGGCCGCCATGGCGACGGCGGCCGAACGATTCGCTTCAGAAGTGAGAAACAGTGAAAGCCTGATGAAAAACATCAGAAGCATCAATCTCAAAATGGACAGGTCATTCATCCGCGAGTGGGGCCTTCTCCTCCAGAAAGCGGAGGATCTCGAAAAAACGGAGGACTCATTCAGGGAACTCAACCTGCTTCCTTTTATCACCTCATTAAACGATTCCTTTGAAGAAACATATACCGGAGAAGAGGCGGAGGAGGAAATCGACACAAGGAAGCAGGAGAACGAGGCTGTGGGCATGCTGAACCAACTCCAGACATTCTTTACCCTGTTGAGGGAATACATATCGGAGCCCGCCGGAAACGACGATACGCTCGAGCGAGAAGGGAATATACTGGCGGAAAGCTTTCTCTATGGCGACGAGTACGGATTCAACTACGACAATACTATGCTTATGTTCACCATTTCTCCGGATTTCAATGCCATCGAGATCGAGAAGATAAAAGAGATGATGAGTGAAATAAAGGCGATAAGGAAAACGGTTCAAATGGATTTCCCGGGACTCGCGGTCGGTTATACCGGTGATATCGCGGTCCAGGGGGACGAACAGGATGCCTTGAGTATGGACATGACCGTTCCCGCTTACGTGGCGCTCCTTCTCATTCTCGTGCTTTTCATCTTTTCGTTCAAACAGATTCGCGCGATTCTCTTTGTCGTCATCTCCCTGGTTATCGGGATAATATTCAGTTTCGGGGTGCTGGGAGTCACCATCGGTGTCGTCAACATCCTCACCAGCATGATGTCCGTTCTTCTTATCGGACTCGGCGTCGACTACGGCATCCAGATCATTGCCAACTTCAATACCTACCGGGCCGATGGTCTCGACTCGAAGGACGCGATCACCAGTACATTCAGAAAAGCGGGTCTCGGCATTATCCTTGCCGCGCTGACCACGGCGATCGGGTTCTTCGTTCTTGCCGCAACGGGGACAAAGGCCTTTGCGCAGTTCGGTATCGTCATGGGAATCGGCATTATCATGTGCCTCATCGCGATGATCTTTATCCTCCCCTCACTGCTCCTCTGGTTCGGGAAGAAAAAGGAATTCGAAAAAACGAAAATCCCCAAGATCGATTTCGACTTTCTCGGATCGATCGGAAAATCGATCTTCAAACACAGATGGACCGCCCTTGCCGTCAGTCTCATCCTCACCGCCGGATTCGTCCTTTCAGCCGTCTTCCTCAACGAATACGAATACGACATTCTGAAACTGGAGCCGCAGGATATGCAATCGATCGTCCAGTACAGAAAGATCATCGACAAGTACGATATCAATCCGTTCGCGTCAATGTATATCGCGGAGAGTATCGAAGAGGCTCGCGAGTTGACGGAAAAACTCGAGGACGAAAAACTCGTTGCGGAGGTGAGTTCCATCTCGCAGCTTATTCCCCCGGCCGACGAACTCGAAGAACGGCTTGCCGCGGTCCGGGAGATACGGAACATGGGGAAGCGTTATACCGATTTCACCTTCACGTCGGACACAGTCGACGCTTTTATCGAACAGCTTGACAGACTCGAGGATAACGTCATCGAAATCGGCCAACTCTCGGTAGCGGGACTTGGAGAAGAGAACAAAATCGTGAAAAAGCGAGACAGGATGATCAGGGAAATCCTCGGCGCCGAAGTGGGCGAACCGGGGGACGAGGTCTTTCAGAAACTTATTGCACTGTTGAGGGAAGACAAAACAAAGGCAGCCGAACGGCTCACGGCGATAGACGGCTTTTTTGCCGAAGCAATGGACTCACTTGTCTCCGAAATGGCCGATATTCCCGCAGACACGACACAGCAAGACATCCTTAACGCCTTGCCCGAAGAATACAAAAAGGGCTTTTTCGATAAAAGCGGGACAAAGAACCTCATTACCATCTATCCCGGCCAGAAATTGTTCGAGAACCTCAAAAATATGGAGCGATTCAATGACAGGATGGCAAGGATATCGCCGAAGATCACCGGTACCGTGCAGATCTCCATCGAGTGGATGAAGGAGTTCAATGAAGCGACCCCAAAAGCGATGCTCTTCATCTTTCTCGCGGTGCTCCTCTTCCTCGTTCTCACCTTCAGAAATCTGAAATACACGATATTCGCGAGCATTCCCCTTGTTGTCGGGATGATATGGATGCTCGGCATGTACCCCCTCTTCGGCTTCAAACTGAACATGGTGAATGTTCTTGTTATACCGCTTATCATCGGGATGGGAATCGATTTCGGAATTCATATCGCACACCGCTACATGATGGAGGAGGACATCGAGACCACCTACCGTTATACGGGAAAAGGGGTACTGCTTTCGGCGCTTACCACCATGATCGGGTTCGGTTCACTCGGACTCATCGGCAACTTTCCGTCCATAAGTACTATGGGGTCGATTCTCTTTTTCGGGATTACCGCCTGTCTGCTCACGACCCTTATCATTCTTCCGGCCCTGCTTTCGTTCATAAAGACGAAACATCCCTCAGGCAGGGGTCCGGCACGGCCCGCCGTAACGGCGAAAAACACGAAAACATGAAAAGAAGGAGGTTGATCATGAAACAGATCAAAACAACAATAATCGGTGTGATACTTTTTTTTATTCAGCCGGTACTTTTTTACGGGGAAGAGGACGCACTCGCGATCATCAGGAAAATGGAAGAGATGCATAATGCGGATTCGAGCAAAACGGAACTCACCATGCTGATCTACCCCGATGTTCACGACAAGGAGACGTACCGTTCCATGAAAGTGCTTTCCTACAGCAAAGGGGACGAGGATTCCTATATGGTTTTCCTCACACCGAAAACGATCAAAGGACTGAGTATTCTTTCAAAGGGCGGCGACCAGTGGGTCTATTTCCCCTCGACGGGACGCGTTCGAAAGATCGCGGCCAAATCAAAGGGGGAATCGGTCAAAGGCGTGGGCGGCGATTTCTCATACGAAGACATGGGCGGCGGTAAATTCGAGGAAAAATACGGCCTTGCCGTTACAGCAAGTTACAACGATAAATGGGTAATCCGGGGAATACCGAAAGACAAAGATTCCGTATATTCGATGGTCGTCATCCATGTGGGGAAAAAAGACTACCTGATTCAAAAGGTCGAATACTACACGGAAGAAGACGGGCACTACAAGGACCTTATCATGAAGGAAGTAAAAAAGGTCGGGGACCGGCTTATGCCGACGCAGATGATCATGGCGAACCTCGTCAAGGAAAGCATGACCGTCATCATCACCAACGCGGCCGAATACGATGTTCCGATCGACGACAAATACTTCAACCCGAACAGGTTTTACAAATAACCGGGACGGGATGCCTGATGACGGTAAGCCGTACGGCTTACCGTCATCAGGTGACACTTTTTCAAGGAGGCTGTCATGAAAAAACTGATAATAGCGATTGCGGCGATCTGTTTCGTATACTCACTACCCCTCGCCGCACAGAACGACGATAATGAAGATCTTTTTTCCCTCCCTGAGGATTTTGATATCCCAAACGATGTTTCCGACGAAATCACGGAAGAAAAATTCGGACTGTACGGGTATCTGGTAAACCTTCTCAACGTGAATATCAATATGAACGGGGACCGGTTCGATAACGCCGATTTCGGCGACACCGTCTATCTTCGACTCAAGGGGGACTGGAATCCGGGCGAACACCTCTCCTTCCACGCAGAACTCTCCTACATAGCGCAGTTCGGGAACCAGAACCCGATGGTTTTTTTCGAATCCGCCGGGCTTCCGCCATTGGTACCCCAGGAGAATTTTCCCCTCGACGACTTTGTCCAATCACTCACCGTCGATCACTTCTACGGCACGGTGAGTTTCCGGCAATGCGACATACGGTTCGGTAAAATGCCGATCGCCTGGGGAACCGGCTACGCGTTCAATCCCACACAAAAAACGAGCCTTTCGCCGTTTATGGATACGGTGTCCGAGGAAACCCCGGGCACGTACGGCATCTCCCCGGGAGTTTCCATTACCGACCGGCTCGCGATCCAGGGATACGTCGCTTTTCAGGACAAGACACACAAACTGAATGCGGTGACAGGCGACGCGGATTGGGATAATCTTCCCTACGGCATCAAGATCAAGGGAATCATCGGGGCGTTCGATCTTTCGGCCGGCTGGATAAAGGAAGTGATTGCCCTCCCCAATCCGTTACCGCCGCCCCTCATTGAGGAATACCGGAGATCTTATTACATCGGCGCGGATTTTGCCGGTGCGGTCTGGGATTTCGGCGTGTATGGGGAAGCCGCCTTTCTGCTTCCGCAAAACCCGGACCGCGAATTCGACTTCGAAGGTTATGATTTCGAGGACCTTATCGAGGTCGCGTGCGGCTTCGATTATACCATTCCCGTTATTGACGTCGATGCGCGATGCGAATACTACCACCAGGGATCGGGGACCGCCGACAAGGACGATTATGACGCGACTAAAATCCTTTCCGGCGAACAGGTCCTCCAGGCGGAGGATTATCTCTTCTTCTTTCTCGAAAAGACCTTCCTCGATTACTACAGTATTTCGACTGCGGGATTCGTCAACCTGAACGACGGAAGTCTGGCGATCGTCCCGTCGTTCGCATACGATATGTACGGCAACTTTCAGGTCGAATGCGGCGGCATGATTTTCTTCGGGCCGGACGGAAGCGAATTCAACGGGGAGTATACAGTCGATTATGGAGTCCCGATCGATATCGATCTGATCCAACCCGGCTTTTATCTACGGGCAAAACTCAGTTTTTAACGCGGAAAAGACGGGCCGGACCCGAGGTATCCTTACGAAAGCCGGTTCCGGCCGGCTTTTATTCGTCGATTGGACGATACAATATGAATATAAAAAGGAGAAAGCCGCACGCTATTCTCCTTTTCTTTTCTCTGCGCTTCAGTCTTCCGTATCGGATAAAAAGACCGCCGCACCCCTGGCGAAAGTAAAAAAAATCCTCTTGCTTTATCCCCCCTTTTTTAGTACTAATTAATCATCGATTATTATATATAAATGGAGTAAATGATGGCAAAATCAAAGGTAGCAATTTTAAGAACGAATCCCCGAACGGTACTCGATGATTATATACGGCTTTTCGAACTCGCGGACGGTCCAAAAAGCCTTAAAAAAGGAGTGACGACGATCCTCAAGGACAATATCAGCTGGCACTACCCATTCCCGTCCGCGAACACCACCCCATGGCAGCTCGAAGGTTCGATCCTCGCATTGAAGAAACACGGGTTCAGTGATCTGTGCTGCGTACAGAACAAGACGGAGGTTACCGACGCGTACAAGGGTGAACGGCTCAACAAATATTCGGAGGTATTCAGGGCGCACAATGTCGACGTTCTCTATAATTTCAAGGGGAAAGACATGAAATGGATCGTCTACAAACCCAAGGCAAAGATGCACGCACTCAATAACGTCTATGGTTCGAGAATCAGAATCCCCGATTATTTCATAGGGAAAAATATCGTTCACCTGCCCACGGCAAAATGCCATATCTATACCACGACGACCGGGGCGATGAAAAATGCCTTCGGCGGTCTTCTCAATCACAAGCGCCATCAAACCCATTACTATATTCATGAAACGCTCGTCGATCTTCTTTCCATATCAAGGGAAATACATCCGGGAATTTTCGCCCTTATGGACGGTACCACTGCGGGAAACGGAACCGGCCCCCGGATCATGAAGCCGGTTCAAAAAAACGTCATCCTCGCGAGCGAAGACCAGGTCGCCATCGATGCGGCGGCCGCGAAACTGATGGGTTTCAACCCAATGAACATCAAATACATCCGCCTTGCCCATGATTCGGGACTGGGAAAAGGCGACCCCTCGGAAATAGAATTGGTCGGGGATCAGGACGCGGCACGGGAAAACTGGCATTTTCATGTGGGCAGATGTTTCCATCAGTTTGCAGCGTGGATCACCTGGTTCGGGCCGACCCGGTTCCTGAAGGATTTTCTTACCAGACCGCCCGTTTTATACCTCGGCAACTTTTATTCGTTTTTCTATCACGATATCATGCATTGGCCGACAAGTAAAAGGGCCGTCTATAAACACTGGCGGCGGGAATCCGAATGGGGAAAGCTTTTTCGTGAGTACGGGGCAAAAGGCGCTTTAAGAAAATGATGACGCGTCCAGCACGACTCGAACGTGCGACCCACGGCTTAGAAGGCCGTTGCTCTATCCAGCTGAGCTATGGACGCAGATATTTGTTCATGATATGACAGACAGCACGATCGGGATGGCAGGACTTGAACCTGCGATCTCATGGTCCCAAACCATGCGCCTTAGCCACCTAGGCCACATCCCGAAAACATGTCTATATGTACACTTTTTTTGATCCTGCGTCAAGTACTGCGTCAAGTACTGCGTCAAGTACTGCGTCAAGTACTGCGTCAAGTACTGCGTCAAGTACTGCGTC
>JAFGHO010000019.1 GCA_016930085.1 Spirochaetales bacterium | reverse complement strand
ACGGATGAGTTGAAAGCTTCCCTTGAGAAGGGGGTTACGGATTTTTAGCCGCATGGCAGCCGTTTTCCTCATCATCATATGTTTCAACCCGTGCCCTGATACGGGAATGGCTGTTTTTTCCCTGCAAAAAAGGATAGAATAATGTCAAATTTTCCTTGTAAAGAAGGAAGGAGTGTATGGGATGAAACGCGTGCATCTTTTCGAGTTCATGGATCTGAGGTGGTACCCGGACGCATTACGGGTCATCCAGACGAATATTCTCCAGGTCATCATGAGGAGCACGCGGGCGTTCGATTACGCGGTTCCCTACATTACAAAAACCCTCGATGAGGTAAAGGGCGCGACGGTCGTCGATCTCTGTTCCGGCGCATCCGGCCCGTGGCTGCGGATACTGGAGCGGTTCCCGGACAAAAAGATAAACGTGATCCTGACGGACAAATATCCGAATACCCGGATGTTCGAACGTATCAGGGAAAAGACGGGGGGAAGGATCGATTTTTCGGGCAACCACGTCGATGCGATGAACGTCCCCGCCGGATTGAAGGGGGTGAGAACGATATTCACCGGGTTCCACCATTTCAGGAGAAACGAGGTCCGCAGGGTGATCGAAGACGCGCGGAACAAAAAACAGGCGATCTGCGTTTTCGACTACGTCCCGGACAAAATCCTTACCCTGATACTCTTCCCGCTTACCTTCATAATCAGTATCCTCCAGTTCTGGTTCCTGTCCTTTTTCGTTCGTCCCCTCACATTCAAACAGATACTCTTCACCAATATCATCCCCGTCGTTCCCCTTACGGCGGCTTGGGACGGGTTCGTCTCGGCGATGAGAAAATACGGCGCGGATGAATTGCGGGAAATTACCGGGGACATCGGTACACCGGATTACCGGTTGTCCATAGGCAGGGATTATAGCCTTTCAAAGGCCGCGCCCATGACCTGGCTGATCGGTGTACCGGTAACGGGTGTTTCCCGTCACTCCCCTTCCTTTGTAAACAGCAGATAATCGATATTGATGTAACTCATGTCGATAAAAAGCCTCAGGGTGTGCCGTCCCGCCGGGATACTGACACCGGTGACCGTGACCGGCACGTACGTGTCCCAGTCTCCCGTGGAAGGAATGCTGACGCCCCCCGGCCGGATGATGTCCGCATTGTCGCACTCGAGGTGGCAGGTCCGCGGGTTTTCGGTGCCGTTCGAAGCACCGATTTCGACCGTGTACGAGACGGCCGGTTCGACCTCGACTTCGTAGGTCAGCCATTCCCGGTTTGCCGTGTATCCGACCACGTAGGAGTCATTGCCGGTACAAATATCAACGTCGTCATTGCGGTAAACCTCGCACTCGTTGCCGGCCGTCGTATCGTAGTAGGCGATCCCGTTCAGCCCCTTGTTGTAATCTTCGGCCTCGATCCTGCCCGGTACGGGCACCGGTTTGTTGGCGAAGTTTCCCGGAATAAAGGCGAGATCGTCGGTAACGAGGATCTCGTCGAGTTTCACCTCCCCGTTCCTCCCCGCGACCTGGAGGGTATGGGTTTTCTGCGAGAGGTTGTCGAGGCGCCGCCAGCGCACCCAGGTCCATTCCCCTTTCGCGGTTTCAAGGTTCTCGAGTACCTGCCAGTACCCGTCATCGATCCTTATAAAAAAGGAGCTTTCATTCGCGTCGGGCATGTGGAGGTTGAGCCAGACGTTGACGCTTCCTTCGGCGTCGAAAGGAAACGAAGCGATCCCTTTTTCGGGGGGGTTCGTCACGTCTTTCGCTTTCATCGCGATATAGTTCCCGCCCGATACATCCGGATCGACGGCTACCCTGAAGGGAGAAAATGCAGGACCGCCGGCAGCCGATTCCGCTTCGACGGGGATCCTTCCCGGAACGAAATCGAGGTTCGGAGTGACGAGGATCTTGTCGAGTTTCACTCCCGCTTCACGCCGCGCGATCCGTATGGTATGAAGCCCGTCTTCCAGTCCGAATATTTTTCTGAAGAACACCCATGTCTGTTTCAGGGAGGCCCCTTCGATGGAATTCCACGTCTGCCATCCGCTGTCGTCGATCCTGACGTACAGCGAGTCGCTGTTGGAATCGGGTGCGTGCAGCCTCATCCATACATTCACGTCGCCTGACGCCCTGAAGGTGTAGGAGGCGATCCCTTTTTTCGGGGGAGAAGTGACCGTCTCCGAGGGCACGACGATGTAGGCTTCCCGCGACGCCGTGGGGTCCGACTGCACATAAAAGGGATTAAAAAGCGGCTGGCCCGCGGCCTGTTCCGCTTCGATCCAGACATTGCCGTTCGAGGTCGAAAGTGATATCCGGTCGATGCGGGCCTTCCCTTCATCGACAACGAGTCCAAGCCGGTGAATGCCCTGGTCTATGACAAGTAAGGGCACCGTCACCGCGGCATATCCATCCGGGCTTCCGGCCGTCGCAATGGTTACCGGGCCCGAAATGTCTTCTCCGTCGCAGTCGATATGGCAGACGGCGCCTGCGGCCGCTTCGCTTGAGGCCGTTATTTCGGCCCTGAATCCGGTCCCGCATTCGGCATAGATGTCATACGTAAGCCATTCGCCCGCATCCAGCTCCACGACGAGATTCCCGCTGCCGGCTTTAAAGATATCGACGTCGTCCTTCCGGTAGACGGCGCCGGCGTTGCCCGGTGTCGTGTCGAACCACGCCGTGCCGGCCGCCCCGTCGTTATAATGTTCCGCCTCGATCGTTCCGGGCAGGACGGCGGGATCGGCGGGCGGGATTCCGCTTTCCTTACCGGCGTATCCGGCCCCCGGCGGGCTTTCCGGCGGACCGAGATAGCTTTCCTTGACTCCCCCGGTATCGATGACTATTTTTTGAAGTACGATACCCGGGTCGACCATCCGGATCTTCAGCGTATGGTTTCCCGCGGACCGTATGGTGTGGACCGTCTCTTCAAGGCAGACATTATCCAGGACCGCCCGGCTCCATTCCTTGTCCGTGTAATATCCGTCCTGATCGGGCCTGAATGTGTCGACGATAACGGGCTCATCATCGTCAAAGGATACGGCGTACCGCAGTCCGCGGGACGGATCGACGTTCAAAGACGGCGCGGTATAGGTCGTTACCGTGACCTCGCCGGGATTGAAGATCCAGAGGTCGTATTCGAGACGGGGAGCGTCATCCGCTTCGGTGACGCCTGGGGCGGTGACGGGCACGATCGCCATCGAAGAACCGGTCCGCCCGTAATCGTAGATCCGCTTCCAGGAAGCGCCTTCCGTATCGGTCTTTTGAGTATAGTGTTCCGCTTCAATGGACACATACCCCGAACTTTCAGCGAAACCGGTAATGTGGTTTTTTTTCGGCGAACGGGGATTGAAAGCCGAAACCCTGACATCGACTTTTACTCCGTCAGGGCCTGTTATGACGATCGTTCCGCGTATCGCCTTTCCCCGCGGTGCCTTTTCCCACACAATATCGACGAGCAGCCGCTGTTCGGTGACCACGATCCCTTCCCGGACGGAAACCGCGATCCATGGCTGTTTCGGGACCGCCGTGAAAGGAAAAGGGGTGCTCCCCCTGTTGAAGACATCGATACGGTAGGTTTCATCCGCGTACCGGCTGAAGGCGGGTAACGCGCACGGTTCCTCCGAACCGGGCCATGCCGCGGCCGATCCCTCGACGGCGACCCCCATGGCCGCTTCCTTTTGCGGGGCGTTTTTATATACTTCCGGCATCTTGTCCACCTTGGGGCCGTCCCAGGATGTCGATCCGATATGGGGCTGATCCATCATACGATTCCACTTGCCGTCCGCCATGAGTCGATTGTAGTAAAATGTGTCCGTAGCCTCGTCGTCGTATGTCTTTTGGGTAAGGCCGGCATAGAGGTTCGCGAGCGACCGCTCCTGTTTGTAGTAAAGACGATTGACCGCCGCGTAATAGTGCATTTCCGTCACCCTCATCGAGGCACGGGCGGGATAAAGGACAAGCTGGAAAAAGGCGTCCCGGTACGAAGCGGGAAGACCCCCGTATATCGTTTCCGCCTTTCGGACGATTTCCTTCCATTCCGAAACGACGCGTTCGGCTTCCCGGTAATTGAGGAGGCTGTAGGTCGTTTCACTGACTATTTCCGGCTTTATTCTTCCATTATATTTCGTGTATTTCAGAAGGATATCGGCGATATCGCGGGCATAGCCGCTTCCGAATTGCTCTTCCGCCCATTCGACCGCGAAGTGCCATACCGTCTCCCCGTCCCAGCGTTTTGCGTTCCACGCCAGATCGAGGAAAAAGGAGATCGGGAACTCCATGGGTTTGAGGTCGCCGGCATTGACGATCCATATCCGGCGCGCGCCGTATTCGTATGCCATATGCATCTGTTCCCAGATTTTGGTGATCGGTACCGTATTGATCCACTTGTATGAACGCGGCCCCCCCACGTAATCGAAATGGTAATAAACGCCGGCGCCTCCTTTGCGTTTCCGTTCTTCCGGGGTCGGCAGGCGTCTTACGTTGCCGAAATTGTCGTCGCACCAGAGTAAAGTGATGTCGTCCGGGACCTCCATCCCGGCATCATAAAAATCCTGGACTTCCTTGTAGATGGCCCAGACCTGGGGCACGAGGGTGACATCGGGATCGACCCTCGATGCGATAATCCTGCGCTGGTCGGTGATTATTTGCTCGAGAAGCCCAATTTTCTCCCCGAGGGAGTTCCCGGGCATGGGTTCGTCACCGTCACCCCTCATCCCGACCGTCACGATGTTTTCATAGTCCCCGTTCCTCTTCATGCCCGCGTCCCAGAAATCACGAAGCGCTTTCCCGTTTTCCGCGTAATTCCACTCACCGCTTCCGTATTTCTTCCATTCCTTGTGGGCCCGCATCATCGGTTCATGATGAGAGGTTCCCATCACGATACCGTATCTGTCCGCGAGCCGGGGATTGAGGGGATCGTCGTCGCTGAACGCGTTGTCCCACATGGCCGGCCAGAGGTAATTCGCCTTCAACCGGAGAAGGAGTTCGAAGACCTTTTCGTAAAACTCGTGGGTAAAATCCCCGAAGGTCCCGTCGACCCACCCGCTGAGGCACGGGGCTTCGTCGTTGAGAAAGATGCCCCGGTATCGTATCGACGGTTCTCCCTGTTTCCACCTGCCCGGTTTGACGGCGATCGTTTTCTTCTCTTTCGGTGGGACGTCGGCCCAGTAATGCCACGGGGAAACGCCGATCCGGGATGAGAGGTCGTAAATACCGTATATCGTCCCCCTCCTGTCGCTTCCAGCGATAACAAGTCCTTTTTGAACCCAAGGCAACGGGTCATCCACCACCTGGATCACGAACGACTCCCAGCCGTCCCGAATGTCTTCCGCTTCGAGTTTCCCCGATTCGATCAGACCGTCGATGACGGGGCTCCTGCCGATCGTCCCGATGATGATCGCATGGCCGCCCGATTCACCGGGTTTTTTCAAAAGACGGGGGGTCTTTCCCGTTACCTTGCCGATGTCGGCCTTTAAATCGGAGGCCGCCCGGATAACGCCCCAGTCGTCATCCGGGTGCACGAAAATGCCCGATACGACCCCGTTATCGGCAATCCTGAAATCGCCCTCTTCATACACCGTGTCGATATAATCGTCTTTTGACGGGAGGGCGGGGGGCGGCGGATTGTCCCCGACCGTTCCATAATCCACCCACTCGTCCGGTTCCGCGGAATCGCCGCCGCTGACACAGGAGGAGGGAAAAATGACCGTGAGGCTTAGTACCGCCAGTACGACCGGGATAATTGCGAGACCGGAAGATGTTTTCGTCATTTTATGTTTCCTTATATCGTTATTTTTTTATTATTCTCTTATTTTTGCATGAGGAAGATATTGTCGTTGTTTTTCACGATTGCAAGATTATCCGGTTTTCCGAAATTTTTCCAGAGTTTCGTGCTCAACTCGATGCTGCCTGTCTTGCAGCCGTTTTCGAGCATGATGCTTCCGTCAATCATCCAGTCCGATGAAAACGGACCCGGATCCCTCACAAGCTGCAATGACAACTTTATCGAATGAGAGCTGTTCATGAGACCGATATCGAGACCGTCGTTCGGGTGAATGATTATGACATTTTCCTCCTGATTGTGATTCGTATATACTTTCAGGATATTCGTTCGTTCCACCGTCTTCCCCCTCTCCATTAGTATAGGATATATTTGTTTTTATTGCGAGGATTTTTTATATAAGCGGGAATCCCGTTTCTATCGACGCCCCCGACGTTCAGTTGACCGGTACGAACGGAGGTATTATTGCTTGACAGGAGAGGGATTCAATCAGTACAATCCTACAAAAAAGACGGAGGACCTTACATGAAGGTATACACAAAAAAGCTGACATTTCATATGCCGGAAGGCCACATCGTGCGTGATATCACGGACGATATCCGCCGCGTCGTCGGGGAATCGGGCGTCAACAACGGCC
Source organism: Spirochaetales bacterium (assembly GCA_016930085.1). Lineage (NCBI taxonomy): Bacteria > Pseudomonadati > Spirochaetota > Spirochaetia > Spirochaetales > Spirochaetales bacterium. The sequence goes on along the minus strand of JAFGHO010000019.1, from coordinate 6,277 downwards.
AGGTGACCGTTCAGGCGGGAAGAAGCGTCTGCGCGATAACCACACTCGAATACGAACCGGGATGTCTTTCCGATCTCGAGACGGCACTCGAAAAATTCGCCCCCAGGCACGATTTTTACGAACACTCGAAGCGATGGCACGACGACAACGGCCATGCCCATATCCGTTCGGCCGTCATGGGACCTTCCGAAACCTTTGTGATCATGGACGGTGAAATCTGTATCGAAACATGGCAGCAGATCATCTTCTGCGATTATTGCCCGAACGATCATCCCCGGTGGGAAGTGTATACGAGTGTCATAGGAGAGTAATAAAATGAAGAAGGTTGCACTCACGGTTTTTGTTTCCCTGTTGCTTTGTGTCTTTACCTTTGGCGAAGAAAATCTCGTACTCAACGGAGATTTCGAGAATATCTATATGGACCTTCCCGTCCACTGGACAAAGGACGCCTGGCAGACAAAAGACGGATATACCCGTTATTACAGTGAATCAGACGGTGCCATTTCCGGGTCGTCTTATGTCACCATCGAAAATGTCAATTCGAACGACGCGCGGCTTGTACAGACGGTGATCGTGAAACCGCTGACCGTGTACCGGCTTTCCTGCCGGATTAAAGCGGAAAATATCGGAGAAAAGAGAACCGGCGCCAACCTCAGCGTCATGCGCGCGAATTTCTTCGAAATATCGAAAGACGTCAGGGACACCGCCGGTACATGGGAATACCGCGAGTTTTATGTGCGGACCGGTCCCGATCAAAAGACAATGACTGTCGCTGTCAGACTCGGTAATTTCGGGAACGACAATACGGGAAAGGCGTCATTCGACGACTTCCGGCTCGAGGAAGTCAAAGACACATACGGTCTTGAGGTCAAGGATATCGTCAGTGAGGACGAGCTTGCCGTCTTTAAAAAAGAGAACGGCGAATCGAACATCATATATATCGCCCTCAGCGTCGTTCTGTTTTCCGTCGTCATCGGTTTTCTCATATACTTTTTACTGATCAAGCCCCGATTGAAACCAGGTGTCGGCTCGCTTTTTACCGGTATCGAGCGGGGAAAAGACGGCACGGTGTCCTATTCATGGAGGGACGTGGCCCTTGCCGGCATTTTGACCGGTGCGTATGCAATTACCGCTTTCTTGAATCTCGGCTCTCTTTCGGCCCCGCAGACCTACTGGCGGCCCGCGTCGCGGGGTGAAAATGTCATCGTCGATTTCGGAAAAGAACAGACCGTGCGGCGTATCTACTATTTCCAGGGCCTGGTCGGCGGGCACGGGCCGGACGCGAAATACGAGGTCGACGCGTCACCGGACGGCGAAACCTGGTCGCATATCACCTCCATGGGACCGGATACGATCTACTACTGGTATTACAAGGTGACGAACGTAAAAGCCAGGTACATGAAGATCACGGTCGAAAAACCGCGTTCATGGCTTATGGAAGTCGTTTTCACCGGTGAAGATATCACGAAACCGCTTCCAATCGTATCCGTCGAGGCGGGAGACGGGTTGAGTCAGCTGGATGAAGGTTCCATCGATAACCTCTTTGACGAACAGGACACCTTTGACCCCCGGCCTTCGCACTTCAGCGGTATGTCTCCCGGGTTCGACGAACAGTACCACGGCAGGACGGCGATGGAACACATTCAGGGACGGAATCCGTACGAAGACACCCACCCGCCGCTCGGGAAACTCATTATCGCGCTGGGTATCCTCATTTTCGGGATGGTTCCTTTCGGGTGGCGATTCATGGGTACCTTTTTCGGCATCCTCATGGTGCCGCTTATGTACGCCTTCGGAAAGCAGCTTTTCAAAAAAACGGAGTACGCCTTTTTCGCCGCTTTCCTCATGGCCGTCGATTTCATGCACTTTACCCAGACGAGAATCGCGACCATCGATACATACGGCGTGTTTTTTATCATACTCATGACCTATTTCATGTACCGTTATTACCAGACGAGCTATTACCGGATGAAGTTCTACCGCACCCTCATCCCGCTTCTCCTCTCCGGCGTCTGCTTCGGTCTGGGGGCGGCAAGCAAATGGATCGCCGTGTACGCGGTCATCGGGCTGTTCATTATCGGGATACTGGCGCTCGTGAAAAAGTGGACCGAATACAGAATGATGAAGGACCGGCTCGCCTCGGGTGAATTCGAATCCGCCCCGGAAGAACAACTGCGGGTCGAAACAGTGACCGGCCGCTTCTGGCTGTATACGATGACGACAATTGTCCTCGGCGTCGTCGTCTTTTTCTTCGTCATCCCCGTCACCATCTACACCCTCGCCTTTCTTCCTCTCTGGGCGGTACCGGAAATCGGGAAAAACCCGCATAACCCCTCGTTTCTGGGGTGGGTGTACAGCACCGTCTGGGGGATGATCGATTACCATTCACGGAATATGGAACATCCCTTTGTATCGCGCTGGTGGGAATGGCCCATTATGACAAGACCGATGTGGTACCATGTGGCGAACGGTCTGCCCCCCGGCCAGACCCAGCGTCTCTACGCGTTCGGCAACCCGGCCGTCTGGTGGACGGGAAGCCTCGCCGCGGTCGTGATCACGATTGTGTCGTTTTTCGGCTGTTTTGTCCGGTTTTACCTCGTTATGGACAGATCCCCGGGCAATCTCACCATAAAAAAGGTGCTTTTCCGTTTTTTGCGCGAAGGTTTCACGAAGGGTGACGGACGGATCGTTATCCTGATCGCACTTGGATCCCAGTACCTTCCCTGGGTAATCTCTCCGCGGACCTGTACCTTCATTTATCATTTTTTCGCGAGTGTCCCCTTTATCATCTTATGCATCATCTACTGCGTCAGGGCGGCAAAGGAAAGATTAGTACCGTTTATCGAACGAAAGATGCGGGACGGAATCCGTAAAAATATGGTGATAAAAGGAATCAACGTGACGATTTACGTATATTTTCTCATCGCCCTCATTCTCTTTATCATGTTTTATCCGATTATCGCCGGAGTTCCTTTTGACACGAACTATATCAGATTCTGGCTTCAATGGATTCCGAACTGGCGTTTTGTCTGATTATCAATACAAAGGGGTGGCTTCATGAAAGAAAACATCAAAATATCGATCGTTGTTCCTGTATTCAATGAGGAAGAGGTCGCGGAAGAATCCTTTCGAAGGATAAAAGCCGTTATGGAAAAAACGGGGGAGCCCTACGAGATAATTTTCATCAATGACGGATCGCGCGACAACACACGGAACATCATCAAAGGCATCTGTGAAAAAGACAAAACAGTGAAGCTGATCGATTTCGCGCGAAATTTCGGACACCAGATCGCGATCAGCGCGGGAATGGATTACGCGCTTGGTGAGGCGGTCGTCGTCATCGATGCCGATCTCCAGGATCCGCCTGAACTCATTCCGCAGATGATCGAAAAATGGCGGGAGGGTTATGACGTGGTGTACGGGAAGCGGACAAAACGAAAGGGCGAAAGTATCTTCAAACGGCTGACGGCCTCCTTTTTTTACCGTTTTCTCAGAAGCATGACCTCCGTCCAGATCCCCGTGGATGTCGGTGATTTCAGGCTTATCGACCGCAAGGTGTGCGACACGATGAAATCGATCAGGGAAAAAAACCGGTTTGTACGGGGCCTTGTCAGCTGGACCGGATTTTCACAAACCGCGGTCGAGTACGTACGGGAAGAACGTTTTGCCGGAGTGACGAAATATCCACTGAAAAAAATGATACGCTTTGCCATGGACGCGATCACCTCCTTTTCGTATAAACCGCTGAAACTTGCCACATTTTTGGGTTTTCTCTGTTCCGTCGGGGGATTCGGGTACCTTGTCTGGGTTCTTATCGAGAAAATATTCTTCCAGGCGACGGCAAAGGGATGGGCTTCGATGATCAGTATTACCATTTTTTTCAATGGGATTATACTGATTATTCTCGGTATTATCGGCGAATACATCGGCAGAATATATGATGAATCGAAAAACAGGCCACTCTATGTCGTAAAGGATTTTTCGAATATCGAAGGAGAGGATAAAGAAAAAACAAGATAAACTCTGTTTCCATGTGGAAACAGCATTTCCGTACGGAAACAGCAATAACGGGCGATTCGTATAAAAATTCAGTCAATTTTAAGAGAAATAAACAAGTTTTACTTTTTTTTTTAATTAAATACGATAAATATATTGAAAATAAAGTGTAAATGTTCTATATTGAAAAGCTGGTTTCATAAAATCGGTAGAAAAGGTATAAAACCAGGAAAGGAAGGAAGTGAAATATGGGAAAAAAACTGGCGATTATTCATGGTATCATCAGTAATCAGCTGAAATTGAGCGAATTCGCTCTCAATAACATATGTACTGCAAAGTGTAACTTCTGTTCTATCTGGAAACAAAGACCGAAACATATGGTCGAAACCGAACCTGCCATACAGGCGATCAGACGGCTGGCGGATCTCGGTGTCCGCTTTCTTACACTCACCGGCGGAGAACCCCTTCTTCATCCGAATATCGAACAGCTTGTCGAAGAATGCTCGCGTCACAGCATGATCTCTGCCGTATTGAATGCTGACGCGCGGTTGTACACCGAAGAGCGAATGGATGCCCTGAAACGAAGCAGGGTCGACCTTGCCTGTATATCCGTCGACCATCATGAGGAGGAGATCGTGTCCCGTTCACGTTCGATACCGGGGTTGCTCGGGCATATACAAAAAGCGGTCGACGGCCTCAAAAAGCGGGGAATTACGACGCTCGCCTCCACCCTTATCTGTACGTACAACCACAGAACCTTGCGGGAATTGTTTCAGAAATGCAAGGATATCGGTTTTGACATGATATCGGTCAATTATCCCGAATTTTCGGAATCCCCGGTGTACACCATCGGCGGGGATGCCATCAATTTGACGAAACTGGAACTCGTCTCCGCCCTCAACGATGTCATGGAATTGAAAAAGGAATTCAATATCATCAACACACGTCCGTCCATAAGGAATATTCTGAAATATTTGCAGAACGAACCACCGGATTATATGTGTCTGGGCGGATACAAGGTTGTTTTTGTCGACTGGAATTACAATGTGTATCCGTGCATGTTTCTGGGCAGATCGTTGGGCAATCTCTTCGAATTGAACCGGGAAGATTTCAAATACGCCCCCTGTAATAAATGCAACATGAGCTGGTACAGGGATTTGAGTATCTACCTCCACGGCATGAGATCCCTGAAACCGGTTATCCTCGATCTGCCGTTCATTCTGGGCTCTAAATTCGCCTGACATATAACACACGCAATAAAATGTTCGAGACTGATTCATACCTGGGAATACCAAGGATCTCTATTGTCATCGGATACTATAACAGGCGTCCGTTACTGGAAGCGACGCTTGCGTCAATCAACCGGTCACGGTTTGTCGGAGAAGTGGAAATTTGTATCTGCGACGACGGTAGCGACGATGAAAACAGGCTGAATATTGATGGATTACGTGCTATTACGGATAAAAAACTGAGTATCAAACTGGATTCCGTTTCGAAAGAAGAAAAAGAATGGATCAATCCGTGCATTGCGTATAACCGTGCGCTTGACCTTGCCGCCGGAAAAATCATTATCTTACAGAATCCCGAATGCCTGCATCATGGAGATATTATTTCCTATGCGGCCGAACATCTTGAATACAATCAATGGCTGTCTTTTGCCTGTCTGGCAATAGATAAAGAAAGCACCATGAAAGTATTACACCCTGAACATCACGGGAAAGACAAAAAATTGAATGGCGTCTGGTATAATCACCGAATACACAGACCGGCAGGATATCATTTTTGCGCTGCAATACACAAGGACGATATAATGAAGGTGGGCGGGTTCGATGTTGTCTATAAAGACGGGCTCGGGTATGATGATGACGATCTGTTATTGCGTTTGAAAAACAACGGAATCAACATTATCTGTCTCGATGAACATGTTCCGTTTGTATTTCATCTTTACCATGAAAATATATATCATACGTTTAAGATTAGTCCTCTGGTGGCAAGAAATAAAAAAATATTTGATGAGAGGTATAAGACCGCCGGCAAAACGAATATTCAGAAAAAAAACACAGTATAATACAAAGTAAGCGTTAATATATGTGGAATTTGACAAAAATACCAAAAAAAGCTTTTTTTTATTGGGGATATCCGGATAATATTCTTCCGTTTCTAATTATTTAACGCTCTATAGTTTCAGAAAATTGGGTAGTGTATAATATCTTTCGCACATTTGAATTTAGTGAATAAAGGCAACCTGTAAGGTTGTGAAAAATTAGAGGTTGAAAAAGGT
>JAFGHO010000018.1 GCA_016930085.1 Spirochaetales bacterium | reverse complement strand
GAACGACACGTTCGCAAGAACGACACGTTCGCAAGAACGACACGTTCGCAAGAACGACACGTTCGCAAGAACGACACGTTCACAAGAACGACACGTTCACAGGACGTCTTTTCGCGGGTGGCATTTGTATCTTGTATTTGCCCGGGGGGGTCGTTTCCGCTGCAATCTCTCCTGGGGTGGGTTTTCCGGCGTGAACCCCGGTGCAAGGTAGCGGTGCAGCCGTTGCGTGTACCCTGCGCAATAAAGCGGCCGAAGGAACCGCAGTTTACCGATCGCAAAGAGAAGCCGTTCGACAAGGACAAACTCGATAAAGAAGCTTGCCGTAAAAAAAAGCAGGTATATCACGATTCCGGCCGCGATCCGTATCGGCGGCATCACGGTTGCCGGTATATATTTCAGGATATGCCCCGCCAAAAGAAAGAGAAGAACAACAATGCCGGCCTGAGCGAAAATATGAAAAAAAAGCTTGAACAGGGATAATTGAATCGCCTTGTGCGGGCAGATATTGATGCAGCGGTTACAGTCTTCGCAGGTAAACCGCCATCGGGGGAGCTTTCGCTTATTCTTTGTCATCACGATCGTCCCGGCGGGACAGACCCGCGCGCAAAGGCCGCAGCCGTCGCATGAATCGTCCGCGACATAGCAGACGCCAAGGCCGCGTCTGCCGATTACGCCGAAGATTTTTGCGATAAGAAAACTCGCCGTGTTCGTGCCGATGGAACCCCGGTACGGGGACCGTTTTTCTGAAAGAAAGGCTTCCGCCCATCCGGCGGTTTCCCCGTCGCCCCGCTCGATTATCTTATCCGCTTCCGCGCCGTGCGGGGGATCGACGAACTGGCTCCAGTTATGGGGGTAGACCGCGTACCCGGTATAAAAAACGTCATAGCCCCGTGATGAAAGCAGGCGCTCCATGTCTTCGAGGGCCTGAAAAGCCGCCCCGCCGCAGGTGCAGAACACGGCGGCCCGTGTCCCGTTTCCGTTGGTGAAGCGCCGCACATAGTTACGGACGAATACCGGGGCGGCGAAGCTGAGCACGGGAAAGGCGATGATGTGGCAGTCGAAACGGCGGCCGGGAGGGGCTGTCCCCTTTTGAACCGCATACAGCGTCACCGCATATGAATCACTTATTTTTACGGCGATCAGGTCGACCGCGCGGCGGGTGTTCCCGGTGGCCGAGAAATAGTGGATACAGCAGGTTTTCATATGCCGCCCCGCAGGACCAGCCGTTTGTAATCACCGGCAAAACCGTATTCCCCGAGATCGGATGCGTAGGGGCTGTCCGTGGGGTTCACCCCGTTTATCGATTCGACACGAACAGATTTCCACGGCGTGACGGATCTGGACAGCATGGCGGAGAAGAAGCCGGCGCATCGTTGTGTGCCGGAAGATCCTGGCGGTACCATGAACTCGAGTTCCTTTCCCCGTTGACGGGACACAAGAAGAGGAGCAGTCCCTTCATACACGATATGCGTGGAGGCCTGCCGTGCGGGCGTACCGGCAAATATCGGTTTCATTCCCGCACCGCAGAGTGAGACGGGGTCAGAGGCATTGAGCCAGAAAAAACGTTTTTCATCGAGTCCGTCTGAAAGCAGCCGGAGGGCTTCCGTCGAGGCGAAGTGCGGGCCGTCGATGCCGTCGAAGAAGAGTCCTCCCGTGATTTCTCCCGAAAGTTCCATGAGATTGAGGGTTCCGAACAGGTCCGGCCACCGGCAAACGGGAAGTTCGTGCTGCAACAGCCGCCTGAAAAGGATTCCGTAACGGCAAAGCAGCTGCCGTATCCTGTCTTTCCTGAGTTCGATGTCGGAAATAATGTCATCCTGCTCCCGGGGCGAGGGAAGCGAAAACCATGCCCCTTCCCCGGGGCGTGATGATTTCCACCGGCTGTATCCCGGATTGCGAAAGCGTTTCCGACCGGCGGGCAGGGAAGTGCGGTTTTCGCCGGAAAGGCGTTCCGCCCTGAAGCCGGAGAGTATCCCTTTCCGAATCACCCCGAATGAATCGTTTGAAAGCTCCCCCTTCCATACGCGTTCCCACAGAAGCGAGGTGAGCGCGGCGCTGTCGAGACCGGTGAGATCGGCGAGTTCCCAGAAGCGGTACGTGCCTGAAGCGTCCGTCTGAAAAGGAAGTGGGGTATGCCCGTCCGGATCGGGACCGGGTTGCGGTCCGGTAAAGAGTTCGATATCTTCCGGAAAAGCGAAGCCGATACGGCCCCGCCCGCAGCCGAACCAGGTGAGGCCGCTCGAAGCGAGGAGGGCGTCGAGCCAGCCGGTCGAATAGCCGGGGAGGCGGGACGGAAAGATTTCGGTTTCCCATAACCCGGCTGGTGCCGGATACCCGAAGAGCTGTTCGAGGACGATTTTCAGAAGTTCGGGGTCGCCGGTGCCGGACCCCAGGTTTTGCCACGTCGCGTAAAAAAGGGGAAGAAAGCGTGCGGGAAGCGAGGTGAATGACGGTCTTCTTCGCTTTCTCGCCAGGCGCAGAAGCAGCTCCAGATTTTCGCCGTCGCAGACTTCGGCTTCGCCGCCGCCTGAGGTAAGATTGTCGATGATGACGGTGCCGGTTTCGGACAGCGCCGAAAGCGCCGGATGCAGCCGTTCTTCATCGAGACCGAACACACGGCGGATGAAATCGGGTTCGACCGGCCCGTAGTACCGCAACCATTCTCCGATAAGCCCGGCCGGGGCTTCGCGGTATGGGCCGTCATCCGGATATTCCTCTTCCGGCTTCCCCATCATAAGGACAAGACGACGCAGGCGGGAGGCCGCTTTTTTGACGCTGAACTGCGGGTCTTCCGCGGCCGACGCCAATACCGCCCGTTCGACCGGTACGGCCAGGGCGGAAAGGATGCGGGGAAGCGATTCGTAGGCTGTTACCGCTTCGATTTCCGCGCCGGGAAGGCGGACGGTGAGAATTTTATCCTTTATCCCGGAGAGGAGGGAAGCTTCATCTGTCCGGCGGTCCGTCCGGATCGCCCGAAGGAGGTCTTCCCATTCGTCTTTGGGAATGAGAAGCCGTTCCTTTATCCATTGGAGGAGCCCGGGACCGTCCGCGGGCGCGTAGCCGGGAGATGTGCGCTGCGCCTTTGCCGTGAACCCGGCAATGACTCCCTTCGGGAGGGCCGGCCTGAGACCGGTGGACTCATATACGCCGCGGAGGAGATTGTCTTCGAGGCGGGATCGTTTTCCCGGGCCGGGTGTGTCGTCCGAGTACATGTGTTTGTCCGTCTGCCGCCAGACGAGGCCTGAGGCAAGGGGAGAGGGGGCGGAAGTGCGGATTTCCGTATGACCGATCGTCCCGTCCGAAAGTTCTTCCAAAAGCCCGCGCAGTCGTGGGAGATCGAACTCGTCCTGCATGCAGGTCCTCCACGTTTCAATGAGGACGGGGAAATCCCGGTACCGGAGGACGGCGTCAAAGAGTTTTTTCGAACGCAGACGGGTCAGCCAGAGCGGCAGGCGTTTTCCGAATCCCTGCCGGGGAAGGAGGAGAGAACGTCCCGCGTTCTCCCTGAAGAGGGCGCCGAAGAACCCCGTGGATTCGAGTTTGGTCCTCAACAGCCGTTCGACCGAATCGGGGCGGAGGAGTTCGATGATATCGCGGAAACCGAAATCGTGCGGCAGAAGGAGCATTACGCAGATGTTGTCGACGAAGATCTCGAGGGGGTAGTGGTACTTGTTTTCCCACGCCGATGAAAGGGCGAGCGCGAAGGGAAGGTTGACTTTTCCGCCCCAGACCGTGTGTATGAATATCCGGTTCACCTCCGCCCCGCCTTCGGCGTCAAGGCAATGTTCGACGACGATGTGACGGCGGTGGGGGAGGGAAGCGGCGGTCGATTCTTTCTGCCGCTTCAGGAATTGAACGAGTTGGGCCGCGGCCGGGGGCGACATATGGTACTCCTTACCGAGTGCCGCCTCGCAATCGGGATCTTCGACCCGCCTGTCCCATTCTTCCAGAAACATCCCGAGTTGCCGGGAAAAATGATAATCCCTGTGCCGCTGTTCGGCCTTCCAGAAGGGGAGGCTTTTCGGCGTGTTGCCGAACGGGGTCACTTCGACCTTTTGCTGATCGATTCCCGTTATCTTCCATGTCTGGGTTCCCATGGTAAAGACATCGCCGACCCGGCGTTCCCAGACAAACTCCTCATCCAGATCGCCGATCTTCATTCCGCTTCCGCTCATACGGAGATCGAAGTATCCGCGGTCGGCAATCGTGCCGCCCGAAGAGTAGAGGAGAAACAAAGAACTCTTTTTCCCGGTAATCGTATTGTCGAGTGCGTCGGTGACGATTCGGGGCGAAAGCTCTCTGATCCTCGTATCCCGGTATTTCCCCGAAAGCATGTCGATGACAATATCGTAATGGCTGCGTTGGAGAGTGTGATAGGAGAAACTGGTCCTGATGAAGTCATAGAGTTCATCCCTGTCCCATTTTTCCATGCAGGACATGGAGATTATGACCTGGGCCAGAACGTCGAGGGGGCACGATACGGGCCGTGATTCCTCTATATTGCCGTCGAGTATACATCGCGCCATGACGGCGGCCTCGCAAAAATCCCTGCCGTGAATCGGGTAGATGACCCCCCTGGTCACATCGTGCACCCGGTGTCCGGCGCGCCCGATCCGTTGGAGCCCGGAAGAGACCGATGGCGGGGTTTCGACAAGAAGCACTTCATCGAGCGTGCCGATATCGATGCCCAGTTCGAGTGAACTCGTCGAGACGATCGCCCTGAGTTCTCCGGCCTTCAGTTTCTCCTCGACAACCGACCGTATTTCTTTCGAGAGGGAACCATGGTGGGCGTAGGCGAGAATGTCGTCCTCCGTTTCATTAAGCATCCGGGTAACCTTTTCCGCATGCCGCCTCGTGTTGGTAAAGAGGAGGGTCGACCGGTTCGTCTTGATCCGGTCCCTGAATATCCGAATCAGGGAAGGCCACCATGACCCGTCGGCGAGGTGTTCATGCGCGTCATGGGGAAAATCAACGGTAATATCGTATTTCTTTTTTTCTTGTGAATCGACGATGGCGACCACGCGCCTGGTATATACTGCTCGTGATTTTTCACGGGAAAGACGATACCCGCCGATAAACGAGGCCATCGTATCGAGCGGTTTTACTGTTGCCGAGAGGGCGATCCGTTGAAATTCACCGCTCAACCGGGCCAGGCGTTCAACGGCGGTGATCATATGCGTTCCCCTCTTTTGCGGGGAAATCGCGTGCACTTCATCCATGATCACCGTGCGGAGCGACCTGAAAAGCCCACGCGCCCGTGGGGAGGAGAGCATGAGATTGAGGCTTTCGGGTGTCGTAATAAGTATGTCCGGCGGATCTTTCAGCATCCGGAGGCGTTCCCTGCCCGGCGTATCGCCGCTGCGGCTCGCGATCCGGGGAAAGGGAAAATCTTCTCCCGCCTTTTTGAAATAAATGGAGAGTTCTTCGAGCGGGGTGAGGAGGTTCCTTTGAACATCCGCATTCAATGCCTTGAGTGGAGAGATATAAAGGACGCTTATCGTATTTGTCTTCCATAACCGGCGGATGAGTCGATCGAGTGACCAGAGAAAAGCGGCGAGTGTTTTCCCGCTTCCCGTCGGCGCGGTAATAAGGACATGGCCTCCCCCGGCAATGACATCCCATGCTTTTTGCTGGATGTCCGTCGGCCGGCCGAATGTATCGAAAAACCACTTCCGGATAAGGGGATGAAAAAGATTAAGGGACGAAGATGTTTCCATTATGATATATGCCGGTTGTCATTCTACTACAAACAAACAGGTTGATAAAGGGGGGATGCGACACCGGCGGGTCGCGGTATGTATGGTATCACTCCCGCACCTGAACCGGGGCGATCTGTTTCATGACGGCGGCTGCTTTCTCTTTTATCATCTCATCGTAATTTCCCCGGATCATTCCGGATAATACTGCGGTACTTTCCGGTTCACTGATTTTACCGTTTTCCCGGGCGATGTTTTCGATCGATGTAATGACGGCAAGGGCGAGGATATTGTTCTCTTCCGATGAATCCCATTTATCGACGGCGGACAGAATCGACCGCATGACCTCACCCTCATCGTCCATGCCGACCATTCCAAGAGCGAATATAGCCGCCGATGCGATTGAAACGTCGTTTCCGGATTCAAGTACTTCGATCAGAATGTCTTTCGATATCCGGCCGTACCCGGTACCCCTTGTTTTGTTCCCGAGCCGCCCGATAAGTTCGAGTGTCTTTTTTCTGTTATGAAGGCATGTCTCCTTGTCGTCGGTATATACCGGCTGTCTGCATACATGATATAAAATACATAAAAACTCTTTCTCGTGCGAAATATAGGTGTCTTCTTTCAGGGATTTTTCCATATAATAGAGCGCCTTTCCCAATGCATATCTGTCAGAAGACAATACCTTTTCGATAATCAGGTGAATAAATTGATCGTCGGTTTCGATATTTTCGATTGGCGTTATCACCGGTTTTTTATCAAAACAGAACGACGGTGATGTCGCATAAAATATTGAAATCAGGATACTTACGGCGATTATTGATGTCCGCATACAGGTAACCCTCCGTTTAATAGGATGTGGATCTTTCTTTATACACTTTATTTATTATGAATTCGGTTATATCAGTTCATCAAACGAAGTTTTCCCTGAAAAGCGCCTTTATCATTTGTTGACGAATTTTTTTTAAGGCAGCAATTCTTTTTCATGTTTTTTGAACCCGGCATATATTATATACCGTGACGGGGCGGATGTCAAGCTTTTTGTTTATGGGCAAGCAATTCCCGGTGAGTTTTATTTCGCACAAGATTTTCTAAAAATACACAATACAATCTACTTTGCCGCAATATGTATAGAAAAAAAAGATTGCTTGGTTTTGAAAATTTGTTATTCTTATGATTATATACATGCTTATCAATCAGAATTGGCTGTAAAAATCAGGAAAAAAAATCTATCACCGGGAATTGCTGCCCGGCCGTCAATTTACTTGACCTTTATTCCAATCTCAACTATCCTGTGGAGTCGGGAAAAAAATTTTCACGATAGATGCTGTGTATAAAGGAGAAAACAATGAGTGTTACGGCAATCGTCGGTGCCAACTGGGGCGATGAGGGAAAAGGTAAAATAACGGATTATCTTGCCCAAAAATCCGATTTTGTCTGTCGTTTCCAGGGGGGCAAGAATGCGGGACATACGATTATCAATAATTTCGGTAAATTCGCGCTTCATCTCCTACCATCGGGCGTTTTTTATCAAAATGTGACAAATGTACTCGGTCCGGGAGTCGCACTCGACATTTCCGCGTTTATCGAGGAACTGAATGAACTCGAAACGCGTAACGTACCCGCTCCGGCGATTCGTATTTCAAACAGGGTGCAGGTTGTACTGCCCTATCATATCCTCTTTGACATGTACGAGGAAGAACGCCTCGGAAAAAGACAATTCGGATCGACAAAGTCAGGAATAGCCCCGTTTTACAGTGATAAATATCATAAAATCGGGATCCAGGTCATGGATATGTTCGATGAAAAGCGGCTTGCCGAGAGGCTTCAGCTTGCCCTTGAAAGAAAGAATGTCATGATCAGGCACCTCTATGACCGGGAACCGCTCGAAGTCGATGCCGTTATGGCGGAAATTAGGCCGCTTGCCGAAGCGATCAGGCCGTTTCTCTGCGATACCCTTGCCCTCTTTCATGGTGCCCTTGCGCAGAACAAGATGATTCTCCTCGAGGGTCAGCTTGGCGCACTCCGCGACCCGGATTACGGCATTTATCCGTTTTCAACCTCTTCATCGACACTCGCGGGATTTGCCGCCGTCGGGGCCGGAATTCCCCCGTATAAAATTGAAAAGATCATTGCGGTGACAAAGGCATATTCCACCTGTGTCGGGGCGGGACCGTTTGTCACTGAAATAAAGGGGGATGAGGCTGACGAACTCAGGAAGCGGGGAGGTGATGCGGGAGAATACGGCGCGACGACCGGACGTCCGCGAAGAATGGGATGGTTCGATACAGTCGCAACAAAGTATGGCTGCAAGGCGCAGGGCGCGACCGAAGTAGAGTTGTCGATGCTCGATGTCCTGGGATACCGTGACGAGATTCCGGTCTGTTTTCAGTACGAAATCGACGGGGAACGGACGGATGATTTCCCGGTTACCTCCTTTATCGACAAGGCCGTTCCCGTGTATAAAAATATGGCCGGCTGGAAGAAAGAAATTTCACACATTCGTACATACGACGATCTTCCCGATAATGCGCGAAGGTATGTCGAGACGATCGAGGAATCGATTAATGTTCCGATTACATGGATCTCCGTCGGGCCGAAACGCGAAGAGATAATCTGCCGTCAGTGAAAAAAGGGTTACTCCCCGTCGTCGGGATGTGAGGGAGGGGGCGGGTCCTTTTTTCCCCGGCCGTTCTCTTTCGAATCCAGTTTCTTTTTAAGTGCTTTTTTTTGCTTTTCGATCCGGGTCTGAATCTGTTCGAGGGCTTCGATCTCGGATTTTTGTTTTTCCAGCTGCTCTTCCATCTGTCCCCGTTGTTTTTCAAGTTTGATCATTTGTTGATCGTATTTTTCAATGTCGATGAGGATTTCCATTTTTTGAATTTCGGCTTCATGTTTGAGATTTTCCCCTCTCAGCCGGTATATGTTTTGAAGACAGGTTTCAATGGAGGGGTTCGAGAAACGTTCATTGAGGTTATGCGTGACAAAGAGATTTCCCATGGTCTGCTGCAATTCTTCGATAGTCTGATTCATCCTTTTTATTTCCTTTTCTATTTCCTGCACCCTGCTCGCTAATTTCCCCTTTATCCCCATTTCAGATAGTTCTTCGAAAATCAGGTGTTTATCGGCTGAAAGCCGTTTCACTTCTTCTTCGAGCTTTTCGAGTTCATTGTTTTTCTCTTTTAGCTGCGAATCCGCTTCATTGAGTGCCGGGTTATCCGTTTTCCCGATATAATCCGAATCGACGATCCGTTTTCCGGTTTCCCGGTAGAGGACCGGATATCTCATGGTGAGGAAATTATATTTCTGGTTGATATAAAAGGATTTGGCTGCGTCAAAAAGCTGAATGAGAATACCCTTTTCTTCATCGTCCTGCACTTTAACCCGGTGGTATTCCCTGCATTTCTGATCGAGTTTTATAAGATCGCCGAATAGTGCCTGATAATCGGAGAGGGATTCTCTTTTATTCTTGAATACCTCAAAGGCGCTCTTCCCGATCCGTTCGTACACGGGCGCGATTTCCTTTTTCTTTTCCGTGATGGTATGCTTTGTTGCGGCAATCTGTGATTCGAGCTTTGCCGTCTTTTCTTCCGCCTTTTTTATCTGCTGGACGGACTTTTTCCTTTCCGGAATGGCCTGTTCGAGTTCTTTTATCGAATTCCATGTTTCCTCAAGCTGCGTTTTGGCGATTTCTTTTTCCTTGAGGGAGGTGAGTTCTTTTCCTATCAGCATGAGCTGCCTGCCGGCCTCCAAATCGTTCAGACTGATTTTTTTTCGCAGTGCCGATATTTCTTTCATATACTGGTTCATACATCCCTCCGTATGCGGGAACAGATACGTCCCTTACCATAATATAAATCCATCGTCCGATAATAGCAATAGTCCCGGTGAGGGAGTCGGAATTAAATAAATTCACGACAATCCGTCAGCGCTGTACCCGTGCCGACCCCCCTTTTGCTAATGCTTCGACTTCCGCCAGTTTTGCCATTGTTGTGTCGCCGGGAAAGGTGGTAAGAAGGGCGCCGTGTGCCCATCCCAGACGGAGGGCTTCTTCCGGATCGCGTTTGTCGAGAAAACCGAATATCAGTCCCGCGGCAAAACCGTCACCCCCGCCGATACGATCGAGAACATCCAGCCGGCAGACCGGCGATTCGTATTGTTTGCCGTCATACCACATCAAAGCCCCCCACATGTGGCGGTTGCTTGACTGTACCTCGCGCAATGTCGTCGCGATCGCCTTGATATCGTTAAACTTGGCCGTTACATGATCGATCATACGAAAAAAGACCGATGTATCGTATGTTCCTTTTTTTGTCACCTCCGGGCCCGCTATACCGAGTCCTGTCTGGAGGTCTTCTTCGTTACCGATCAGGATATCGACATGACGGACGATCCTCCGCAGCGTATCCCTCGCTTTTGTCAAACCGCCGATGGGCGCCCATAATTTCGCCCTGTAGTTCAGGTCGAATGAAACGATTGCCCCATGAGCCTTTGCCGCCTGCATGCCTTCGAGAATGAGTTCGGATGAGGAAGTCGAAAGTGAAGCGAAGATGCCGCCGGAATGGAACCACCGGATACCGCGGCTGAAAATTTCATCCCACTTGAAATCCCCCGGTTTGAGCAGCGCCGCCGCTTCCTGCGACCGGTTGTAGAAAACACGGGGGGGCCTGACTCCGAAACCGCGGTCGCTGTAAACGGTCGCGATATTCGGTCCGCGGACGCCGTCATGCTCGAACCATGTGTAATAGGGCTTCACCCCCATTTCCCTGATCCGGTTTTGAACCAGTTCGCCGATACCGTAGTCCACCATGGCCGTGGCAATGCCGGTTTTCAGTCCGAAACAATCGGAACAATTGGCCGCGACATTGTATTCTCCTCCGGATACATGGACTGACAATTCACGCGCTTTACGGAAGGGAATCACACCGGGATCCAGTCTGTGGACCAGCGCCCCGAGGGCGAGTAGATCGAGCTCACATGCTTGTGAGAGAATATGTATACTGCTCATGTTTTCTCCTTGTTATTGCGTTATTTAATGCCAATACATGCTTATCCCGGCCGAAGGCCGCCTTTTCTGTCGATAATACCCCCCGCCTTAGAATATGTCACCTGCTTTTTGTGAGGAAAGCGACATGCCGGATAGTATGTCATCGACGCAGAGAACACGATACATTATTTATATGTTACCGAATGGAGTTTATGGATATTTTTTAACTGATTTTTGAGAAACGCGACCTGATAGGTGTTTTCGATTGATTTCAACTGGATCGAGAGTTTCAGATATTCTTCCATGGAGAATTGCCTGTTGAGTTTTTCCAGCAGATTCAGATATTTTTTCTTGTCCGGTTCCTGTAACGGGACCTTGCTGTCGGATATTGTAATCGTATACGGTTGTTTGTATGCGGTCAGAATTTCCTGTGCGAGTTTTTCGCGGTTTTCCTGTAAATTGACCTGGTCGATAAAAAGGCATTTGAGGTAAATGTCGAAATTGCGTATTTCCAGATAGCTGTACCGTGCTTTCGCGTTGATCACTTCATCTCCGTTTTTGTTTTTATATTTGTAGTTGCCGAAGACCACCAGCTTTGGCTGATTTGCCTTGAATTTTTCAAAAGCTTCGGGGATTGAATACGCCAGATCGAGTTTGAAGTATTTCTCGAGCCGTGCAACGAGATCGGCGGCGGCCATAATCGTATGGAGTGTGTCCTGTTCATCGCGGGAAATTGTGATGATGAGAATACCCTGTTCCGTGTCGAAACATTCGTAACACGCATTCCCTGTTTCATATTTCCTCATTTTTAGAATATAAGCGGGGTTCAGTGCGGCTTTATAAGGAACAACGACGTCCCGCTTTCGGCCGTCGGCGGAAATAGGGCGGGTAATTTCCTGAAGAAGAATGAGATAGCGTTTTTTTTCGCTGTATTTATTCATTTCCTCATACTGGGTAAGGAGTGCTTCGAGTTCATCGATCGTGAAAGTATTTGTCGGCTTCGGATATTGATCGGGATACGAGGCCCTCAGGTGCTGTATTATTCTCGAGAACTGATTCGCATCCGGATGGATCGTTATCGTGTTAATCTGCCGTGAAATCAATTCCCGGATATAGGAAGTGGTAAGAAGTTTTTGTTTGATTACCTGCCCGTTTTTCAACGAGAATGCGTGAGATCTTTCGATATTTGTCGTTTCAATTGATATCTGTAACTCATCGAGATAAGGTGTTTCAAGCAGATGTTTGAGTTTTAGCTGCATTTGAAATACTTCCTTAATAAAGTCAAGGGATGTATAAACAGGTATCAATAAAAACCGTGCATCTCCTGACTATTTAATAATAATTGTATATCAATAGGAATCAGATTGTCAAGGGAACCGGCCGCCGGCTGCGGCAAATGATACTCCCGTTTCGGAGTTTTATCGAAAATAAAATCCGCCGGGTTTTTTCTTCGGGGACGGATGGTGATGTAAAAATAAATGCTTTTTACGTTATCGGAATACCGTTTTTAAAGAGGAGAGGCCGCCTTTTTCCTTTCGACGGACAGGTTTCACTCGGTTCGATATCCCCGAAACGTGGAAAGAATGGCATAACAACCTCATTCCAGCCATGCGACAGGGGATTTCCGTTCCCCTCGAAGGATACTGTCACACCCGCCGACATGGTACTGTATATGGCGTATCAACATGAGAACGACATCGAGATTTGTCCTTTCGCGATCGACAATCGATGCATCGAATAATCGGTGAGGAAGATTTTTGAAGTACACCCCGCATTTTTTCCGGATTACTTTGGCGTAGTCGGTCATTTCGGTTTTTGAGATCGTATCTTCCGGAATGTTATCCAGTTCCGGATAGAGTATTTTACCGGGGAAGGGGTCGTCCGCTTTTTCCGTCGACCTCATCCAGTAGTGAATGCCGGAATAGGTATGGAGCAGTTGCTGCCAGAAAGGGAACCCGCCCCGTGTTTCATACCAGAGTTCATCGGGACAAATCTCGATGAAGGATTCGAGCATTGAAAGGGACAAGAAAAAATGTCGGTCCAGAGACCCGTATATATCATTGATATTCATGGCCGTCAGTTCTTTTACTATGATACGGGAAAACACGCAAGATTTCAAGTATGCCGGCGCCGTCATATCGGTCTGCGGTCGTGAGATTTTTTGAACAAAAAATTTGACACCCAATATGACAGTGATTAACATTATCTATAGTAAAGGAGGAAGTACAAAAATGAGAAAAATGGTCTGTATGGGCAGTCTGATTGCGCTGCTTTTGCTTGCGGGGTGCGCGACAAAGCCGAAATTTCTCGATCCCGGCTGGACGCCGGGCAGGATTGCCGTACTTCCTTTTACCAATGAAAGTGTGGATGTATCCGTGGAGAAGTTTGCCCGGGCACTCATGTACCGCACGTTACGCAATAAAAAATATGATCTGGTCGATTTGAATGAGATTGACATGCGACTGAACGAACTGGGTATTACCGAGGGCGGTCAATTGCCGACGGTGACGATCGTGGAGTTGAGGGAAAAGATCGATGCGGATGCGTTTTTGTACGGCGATATTATTGAGGCAAAACGGGTGCTGCTCGGGATTTATTTCGAGAAAAAATTCAAAGCCGCTTTCAGGATCGTCGATGCATATTCGGGAAACACCGTATGGGAGGATGAGAGGGAAAGCAGCGAAAGCAGACTGGTGTTCAATCCCGATACGGTTATCGAAACCGCCGCGGATGAAGTCGCCGATGACCTCGTCATGAAGTCGCTCGACAGTCATCCATTGATCAAGCATATGGAAAAAGTCGTTCAGACAAGTGTGAGAAGTATACCGAAGCCGTAACACGAAAGGAGTGAACATGAAAAAGATGCATGCGACGGTCTGTGCGATGGTTCTTGTCGTAACCGCCTCTGGCTGTATCACGACGAAGACAACGAAAGTGACGGAATACGATATTCGGTTTGAAAAACAACTGACTGTTGCCGTGATCGAAGTAAAGATAAAACAAAGTACGGGGAAAGACGGCTTTCGGATTCGGCCTCGGATATTCTCGTCACCGAAATGAGCAGATCGCGCAGTTTCATTCTTGTAGAACGCGAGAAAATAAACCGGATCCTGGAAGAACTCGAGTTTCAGATGAGCGATCTTTCCGATGATGAAACGGCGGTCCGATCATCTCGATGCAATAACCGTTGAAATCGTTGTCTCGCATTATACGGATATATGGAGAAAGGGAGGATGATATAATGAAAAAGAAGGATCCGTTGGATGAAATCGTCATCACTCACGGGATCATTCAACATATGCCATTGAGTCCGTTGCTCTTTCTGCCCAGCATCATGCAGTGTGAAAGAAGTGTGATGCTGGTAAAAGAAAGGAAAACCATTCCCCTGAACAAGGCGATTATGGCTATCGTCAAAGATCAAGTGAACAATCCAAATAAAAAACGGGACCATTTCTGCAAACTGGTTTTGAAAAATTATGAAAAACTTTGGGGCGAAACAATCGGTTTTCTTGGAAGAAGGAAAGACGATCGCCTCGGGCGAAAAGCTTTGGACGAAGCGTGGATTATCAGCCTGGAGGATTTGAAGCATTCGGTGAAAAACAGCCGTTTTTTGAGAAATCTCTGGCAAGGCTTACAGGAGTTCGGGATGATCGGAAACGATATTCCCGGTGAAGAGAAAATCAGCGCGGCGATCATGCTCGAGAATATCGGATTTACCCCGGAGGAACTGCTCGAACGGTTCAGGGAGCGAGAGGAGAAGGATCCGGAGAAAGAAACGGCGATTGTTCTTTCGGATGCGCGTGAAATCGTTGAAACGCTGACAAAGGCGAGTGAAGCCCTGCGATCAAAAGCTATAGAAAGAAAGAAGATCATCAACGAATACATCACCTTTCAAAAAGAAGGATTCCTCATCGAGAACACGATAGGGAAAACCTTGTTCGTTAAATACTATAAGCCCGATTTTCAGGTCTATATCGATCTGCCGCTTCCGAAAAATCCAATACTGAGGTTTCACCGGCAGCTCACGATACTCAATCAGGATAAACCCGTCTATTTTCAGTTTCATCCGAATTTACTGGTAAAAACGATGAACGAACGGCCGATGAGAAGGTTCCGGGACCGGTTTTTCGATCTCAATGACAGGGTCCATAACGAAGTCGTCGTCGATAAACTGGGCTACGGACACATCTGAGTCGGCGCTTTGTGTTTCTTGATGATATAATGATATAATTCCGATATGAGAATCAGGAGTGTGTACATACCTGAAAACGTACCCGAAATTTCCGATAAAAAACATCAATCTTGCGGACGTAAAAGAAAGTGAGAGCCCGTGTACGCACCTGAAGGGGGCGTCGGAGCGAAGAGGGAGGTTCCGGAAAAGGTGAAAACAATTCTGGGCGTCGGTATCGCGACAATGGATTATCTTCTCGAAGTCCCGCGATATCCCCCCCGCGATACGAAAAACCACTGCTCTTCCTTTATCACCTCGGGCGGGGGGAACTGTGCGAATACCCTGGTCGCCCTTTCCAGACTCGGCCTGCAGACGAAAATGGTGACGAGGACGGGAGATGACGCGATCGCGGGAATGATCGTGTCATCGCTTCAGGAAGAAGGTGTCGGAACGGATGCCGTGGTCAAAGGGAACGGGGAATCCCCATTTTCGGTCATCATTGTCGGAAAGGAGGACTCCTCGAGGACAATTATCCACCGGAGCGGCGGCGATTACACGGTCGGACTTCCCTGCCCGGAAAGGGTACTCGACGGTGTCGATCTTGTTTATTGCGACGGACGGTTTTCTCCGACAGTTTTAAACCTCTGTCCGGAATTACGGCAAAAAGGCGTCCCCCTGGTTGTCGAAGCCGAACGGACGGGGCTCGGCGTCGAGCGTCTTTTCCGGTATGCCGATATTATCGTGACATCGCGGGATTATCTCGGCCGGACCCTTGGCGAAAACCGGATCGAGCCGTATATGCGGGAACTCAAAAAAACAGGCGTACGTTGCGTCATCACTACGCTGGGGGCCGATGGTTCTCTCTGTCTGACGGATAACGGCATTATAAAACAGCCCGCTTTTGAAACGGCTGTCGTGGATACGACCGGTGCGGGTGATGCTTTCATTGCGGGGGTCGTCTACGGAACATTGCACGACTGGGAAATCGAACGTTGTCTTCGCTTCGCCGCAGAGCTTGCCGCACGCAAATGCAGAAAACCGGGCGCGCGAGACGGGCTTCCGTATAGGGGGGAGATGGGCGTATCGACGTTTGACGGTTAAGCTGAAATAATGGCTAAAAGATCTTCGATAAATGGAGTGAAATTTTGTGGGCATCTTTCCATTAATAATTTTAGTTGAGAACGCTCCAGTACCCATGGTATATCGGCTGTATCTTTATATCTTTTTTTATTTTCTGAGAAAAGAAATTCTATTACTTTTTTGGGAGGTTTGTTGAAATTTTGATTTTCGACGGGTATTTTCCATGTTTGTCTTATCTTTTCCTTTCCCAATCTTTTTAATAATATTTCAGGTGAAGCCAATAATAAAACTTCAAGCTCGTACTTGAAACAGTGTACATGAAATCGATGTATTAATCCTGCATCCGAATTCTTCCTCTTTATTTCATATAAAAAGCGTTTCTCCACTTCATTTTTTAATTCTTCATAGCTTGCATGAGGAAACGGTTTGTTTTGAGGATAAAGATCGGGTACGATAAAAACATGGCTGTTTTTCTTGTTTTTCAATATATTAATCGCTTTTATCGGGCCTTTATTGAGTAACGCGTCTTTGCCGTTAAGAGCAATAAAATAAATATAATTATTTTTCTGAGAAGCTAATTGAATATGATTGTATAGAATGGCTTCCAAACCCAATTTATCGCTCGGGCCTTCGACATACACGAATATTTCTTTCATGAAAGAGCCTCGAGTTCATCAGATCGATGCATTCTTTCGATTTCCTCGCTGCCGAAATCCTCAAGGTCGTCGATTAATGTCTGTGAATCGGTAACTCTGCAGTAAACACTTCTTCCTTCAAATTTCTTCATAACGGATATATTCTTTAGATCGAATTGTGTAAGGAAATATGATGAATGTGTCGCAACTATCATTTGTGTTCGTTCCGTTGCCTTTAAAAAAAGTCCCGCCAATATCGGTAATGTTCTCGGATGAACCCCCTGGTCCGGTTCGTCAATGCAGATCAATGAAGGCGGATGAGGCATTATCGAAAGAACTGCCCATGAAATAAATCGGAGTGTTCCGTCTGATAAATCGGCCAGCGATAATTCCTGGTCGATGTTGTTTTCCTGCCAGAATGCAATAACCTCCCCCGGCCCTCCTCGTGCTTTGACGTTAAGATTACTGAATCCGGGTACGGCTTCTTTAATAACAGATTTTAGTTCTTCGAATTTGTCTCTGTGCTCACTCATAAGATAAAACAGAACGGCGCTCAGATTTCCGGCGTCCTCGTGTAAAACAGGTTCCTGGCTTGTCGGGACCGATTTCCTTATTTTTTCATTGTTTATGTTAAAGGAATTATAGAATCTCCATCCGCGGACAAACTCTCTCAATTTATATAACGTAAATAACGATGGATCCGTGATTGCACTCAAACCGAGGAGATTTGGTTTCTTCAAATCCCACTCTCTTCGTTTGAATTTGCCGTCTCTTGGATCCCGGATGTTCCCTTTCCCGTTTCTCAAATCCAGGAATTTGTAGCCGGCGTTGAATTCCGGATGTAACGGCCTTTTTGAAATGACCCGTTCGAATATGATTTTCGTTGAACCGATGGGCCCTATCAATTCTCCCTGGAAATAAAGCGGGACTCTCTCACTTAAATCAATTTCCGCACTCCACCAGAGTTTGTCCTCGCCCGGTTTATGGAAAATTTGCTGTCCAATGGTACCGCTGACTATTTCAGGGGGTATTTCCTGATAGCATGCATCCCGGAGAAATTTCAGGAATTCAAATAGACTCGATTTTCCCGATCCGTTCGCACCGACGATAACCTGTAGTTTCCTGAATCTGAATAACACGTCATTAAATGGACGGTATCCTTTAATGCGTATCGAAGGAAGCCAGAAAAAATTATCCATAATGATTCCTCTTTATTATCAGATTAAACGTTTTTCACTCTCGGTTTTCGCGGCGGAGAAAGGTAATCGGCGAAGTTCCGTTTTTCGATATACGCCTCGTGCCAGAGCATGTAGCTGAGAAGTCCCCAGAAGAACCTTCCGTGATCCACCTTCATGGTCTGGTGTTCGTCCCAGAGCCGCCGGACCTCTTTGCCGTTGAAGAGTCCCGTGTCGTTCAACCTTTTTTCCGATATGATCCCGTCCGTGAAATCGCGCAATTCGGAACAAAACCACTTCGAGTAGGGCATCTCCATCCCAACCTTTTTTTTCTCGATGATTTCTTTGGGAAGAAGACCTTTCATGGCCGAACGCATGAGATGCTTTTTCCTCATCCCCTTCATTTTATAATGCACCGGCATGGTGGAGAGGAAGCGGACGAGGTCGTTGTCGGTAAAGGGGACACGGGCCTCGATCGAGTGGGCCATTGTCATCCGCTCGTTTTTGATCATGAGGTCGTTGGGAAGCTGGTTGTTGAACTCGACGTACATCAGTTTGTTGAGGGTGTCTTTCGCATTTGCCGACTCGAATGTGTCGATGAAAAACTGCTGGGATTCGGGGAATCCGGAAAAACGTTCCGGTGAAGCGAATACCTCGAGCCGGGCCTCCTTCGAGAGCACCTCCCGCCACTTGTAATGCGAATGCGGGACCGACAGTTCGCACCCGTGTGTGAATCGTTTCGCCTTGAAATCGAAACTGAGTTTGTCGTAGGAAACGGGAAGCTTGTGGACGAGCGGGCGGATGATTCCCTTGCGAATGAACCCCGGAACGAGCGCGCGGTACAATCGTCTGATCTTGTAGGCGCTGTAGAGCGTGTATCCGGCGAAAAACTCATCCCCCCCTTCCCCGGAAAGGAGAACGGAGACAAAGTCTTTTGCCGTCTCGGCGAGGAGGTAGGTGGGAATGGCCGCGCCGTCGGCATACGGTTCGTCGATATAGACGAGGTGCTTCGGTAAAAGCGCTTTCACCTTTTCCGCCGTTACCTTGATTTCGTGATGACGGGTTCCGAGTACGCGCGAAACGAGTTGCGAGTAGGGCGATTCGTCAAAGGAGACATCGTCGAAAGAAAGCGCAAAGGTATGAAAGTCCGAATCTCCGCGAATCTTCGCGCACAATGCCGAAAGTGTACTCGAATCCATGCCCCCGGACAACATGACGCCCACCTTAACATCGGCCGCGAGCTGCCGCTTTACCGCTTGTATCATGAGGTCCCGTGAACGGGCGATCGCCTCCTTTTCGGATATCCGTTTGTCGATATCATAGGCGATATCGAAGAAACGGGTAAGCACGGGTTCCCGTTTGTCCATGCCGATTGCAAGAACGCGGCCCGGGGGCAGTTCCCTGATTCCCTGAAACGGGGTGAGGGTTCCCGGAACATAGTCGTAGCCGAAAAAGTGGTAAAGGGCTTCGAGGTCCGGCTGCGGTGTGTAGAAGGGAGATTGAAGAACGGCCTTGATCTCGGATCCGAACCAGAAGCTTTTCCCCTGATGGAGATAAAAAAGCGGCGCGAACCCGTACGGGTCCCGCGCGCAATACAATGTCCTTGAACGGGTGTCCCAGATTGCGAGGGAAAAAATCCCGTTGAGCTGCTTTAAAAAGTTGATCCCGAGTTCTTCGTAGAGATGGAGGAGGACCTCGGCGTCGGACGACGAATTGAAGACGTATCCTTTTTCATCAAGGTGATAGCGGTTTCGCAATTCCTTGTAATTGTATGTTGTTCCGGCATAGATCATCGTGATGGTACCTTTTGAGTTCGTTACGGGCTGTCTTCCCGCCTTACTCAAATCGATGATGCTGAGCCGGCAGTGCGCAAGGTGACATGGATCCTTTTCGTATGTTCCGGACATATCGGGTCCCCGGTGCTCGAGCACTTTGATCATCCTGAGCAGAACATCATGTTTATTCTTCCCTCTCCATTCTTCGCCGAAATCAAGAAAACCCGCAATACCGCTCATTCATATACCTCCTCGTTTTCGATGCCGTAACATCGTGTGGCGGTATTGTATCGTATTGTTTAAAAAGAATCAAATTCATTTCGATCAGGCTTCCTGCGGGTATCTGAGTCCCCATTGGGTGCGGATCTCATCCATTATTTCCATGACCAGAAGCGAATCCGACCAGGGCATCACCGGGCTTTCCCCGTACCCCTTTTTCATACAGCCGATCACATGGTCTACCTGATTGTTGAGCCCCTGGCTTTTTTCCGCAAAGGTGTCTTTCCTCACGATTATTGTTTTCCTGCTTTCGTTTCTGAACAGGGTAAGCTTCGGTGCCCGGTGCCATGGGGCATGGAGTTTGATGTTTCCCTCCGTGCCGTAGATGTCCGCTTCCCGCGATGTGTTGGCGCGGAAGCCCGATGTAAGGACCGACAATCTGTCGCCTTTATGCCGCAGAACAACCGAGTTTTCCTCATCGACTCCCGATTTTCCGATGGCCGCCATGCTTTTGATTTCAAGTGGTTTTCCCAGAATCATGACGGCGAGTGAAATGGTATATACGCCCACATCAAGAAGCGCGCCGCCGCCCAACCCGGGATTAAAAAGACGCGATGCGGGGTCAAAGGGTGTTGAAAAACCGAAATCGGCCCGGATACCGACGATATCGCCGATTGATGATTTCGAAAGATATTCCATCAACCGGGTGATCGCGGGATTGAACCTCATCCACATCGCTTCCATAAGGAACGCTTTTCTTTTTACGGCCGTATCGATACACCGGGCTGTCTGATCCTTGTTAAGGGTAAAGGGTTTTTCACAGAGAACGGATTTTCCGGCGTCGAGACACATCAGGGTGTTATCATGGTGGAGGTGGTTGGGTGTTGCGATATATATCGCGTCGATCGCCGGATCTTCTGCCAGTTCCCGGTAGGAGCCGTAAAAGCGCTTGATACCGTATTTTTTCGCAAAGCTTTTCGCTTTGTCGGTGAAGCGGGAACCGATACCGGCCAACTCTCCTTCCCCGACCCTTGAAAAATCGGCGGCGAACTTGTTGGCAATGGTACCCGTCGCGATAATTCCCCATTGAATTTTATTGCTCATATGTTCAGTTTATGCTACATTCTCTCATTAAGCAATAATAAAAAGGAAGACAGTTGTCCGGGTTCTTAACCTGCGGCATTTTGTTCGTGTCGCGGCATGAGGTGATGAGAAATAACGCGGCGGTTTGTATCCGGGAATCGGAGACGAACGGAGGTATGATATAAGTGAAGAAAGTGAAAATAACATTGCAGAATATCGACAATCTCTTCTCGGAAAGACTTTCTCCCGAAATCACGGCGCGTGCACGAACGATTTTCCTTAAAAAACTCAGTCTTTTGGCACACCGGTTTTACGGTGGGAAAATGCAGACCATTCCGATGGCAGGGGTTTTCGGTTTCAACTGGTTCAATGTCTGGTATACACCCGGAGTATCGGGTGTTTCGACCGCGATCCGTGACGACAACGACACCTCGTTCGAGCTGACCGGACGAGGAAATCATGTGGCGGTGGTCAGCGATTCCACATGTGTACTCGGTGACGGGGACTGTACGCCGCCCGGAGGACTCGGTGTCATGGAGGGAAAGGCCTTTCTCATGAAATATCTTGGCGGACTCGAAGCGACGGCCCTCTGCATCGACAGCAGAAATAAAGACGGAGAACATGATCCTGAAAAGATCATTGATTTTGTTTCCATGGTGGAACCGAGTTTCGGGGCGATCAACCTCGAAGATATTTCACAACCTAACTGTTATACGGTACTGGACAGATTGAAAGAGCGATGTTCAATTCCCGTCTGGCATGATGATGCCGAGGGAACGGCCTGCGTTACCCTCGGGGCGTTGTTTAACGCGCTCAAGCTTGCCGGAAAAGCGATGAATAGCATGCGAGCCGTCTTTATCGGCGCGGGCGCCTCGAATACGGCCATCGCCCGAATCATCTGCGAAGCCGGAGCGGATCCCGGCCGGATTATTATGTTCGATTCACAGGGCGCCCTCCATAAAAAACGTGATGACCTGAAAACGGATTCCCCGGACGACAGAAAATGGGAACTCTGTAATAAGACAAATCCCTCCTGCGTTACCGATATCGAGAAAGCGATGACGGGCGCAGATGTGTTGATCGCGCTTTCCAGACCCGGTCCGGATATCGTAAAGCGGGATTGGATCGGCCGTATGAATGAACGGCCGATCGTGTTCGCCTGCGCCAATCCGGTCCCTGAAATTTATCCATACGCGGCAAAGGAAGCCGGCGCTTTTATTGTCGCAACGGGGAGGGGGGACTTCCCCAACCAGGTCAACAATGCATTGGGATTTCCCGGAATCCTCAAAGGCGCGCTCTTGATCCGGGCAACGAAAATATCGGACAGGATGGTGATCGCCGCTGCAAATTCGCTTGCCACCTTTGCGGAAAAAAGGGGTATTCACCCTGAAAATATCATCGCCGCAATGGATGAAACCGATGTTTTTCCCCATGAAGCGGCGGATGTCGCAATGAGTGCCGTAGAAGACGGTCTCGCGCGAATATCGAAAAGCAGGGACGAGATCTATGAAAGGGCAAAAAAGGATATTTTATTGGCTCAAGATACCGTTCATCTGCTCATTAAAAAGGGTTTTATCAAGCGACCGCCGCAGGCAATGCTTCAGGAGGCCTTTGAATATGCCATGAAACAGGTGTCCGGTTGACATCCGGCATGTATATGAGACGAATGCCCTGCAGCCAGGATATTTTTGCGGGGCAAAACAAAACGGACCCTTCCTAATTTGTATGAGTGAGTTTACTTTTTAGTGATTGATAGAGATCTTCGGATTGACCGATAAACGGCTGCGATTTACCTCTTGCCTCTTCGAGCAAGGCGACCGCCTCTTTCGTTCTGTCATTCTCATCCAAAACGACGGCAAGATCATAGTATGGATCCATGAAATCATCGGAAGCGAGCGATATCGCTTGCTTCAGATAATCGATACCTTTTTCAACCCTTCCCGTTTTCGCAAGGCACAGCCCGAGTCCCTTGTACGCGTACGCATCCCGAGGATACATCGCGATGATTTTTTCATTATACGTTTCGGCCTCTTCGTAATTTTCGAGAAAGAAATTGACAAATCCGAGCATTTTGAGTATTTCCGGTTCATCCAAACGGAGACGGTGAGCCCGCGAGAGGTATAATTCGGCAATCTGATACTCTTCATCCTCTATCGCTTTGCGTGCGCCGGAGATCAGTTCATTGAAATCGTCGATCTCACCGATTTTCTTTTCTTCTTTTTCAATCGCGATTCTGAAAGAGCAGTATTTGTTTTCATACAGCGAACCGGTCAGGGTGAGTTTCGCGCCCGTGCATCCGCCAAGACAGTAAGCGCCGTACTGGCATTTACGACAGAATCCCTTGAGGTGAGATTTCGTCATCTCCCGGTTCCACGCGAACGCCCCTGGGCTCGTCCAGAGTTTTTTGAGCGGTATGGAACGGACATTTCCTTCGATAAAATTATCGTCGCGTATGGAGAGACATCCTGTTATATCCCCGTTTGCCCGTATCCCCGCCACGCATTTTCCCGCCTTGCATCCCGACCAGACAAATACTTCATTATCGCCGTTTTCTTCCTGCTGCCTTATTTCCTTGAGTTTGACATTGTAATACCCGATATCATCGGCAATATCGACCGCCATGAAGCGTTCGCACGCCACGGTATGGCAAAAATCGATGAGGACATCGATTTCCTTCGGTTCCATGACCAGTTCCATGTGTTCGAGAAGATTGCCCATCGGCGAAGCGATCTGGAACTGCCAGCGCTGCACGCCTTTGTCTTTGATGAGTTTGTATAGTTCGGGAAGCTCGGGGAGGTTCCTTTTATTGATGCTCGTACACACGACAGAAGACATACCGAGTCTTCTCATGGTTTCGAGCGCATTCACTACACGTTCAAAGGAACCTTTCATCCGTATAAAATCATGCGTTTCTTTTAAGCCGTCGAGACTGACTCCGATATTGACAAGCCCGTTTTCCCGCGCCTTGTCTATGAGTTCCTCCGTAATATACCATCCGTTCGAGATCGCGTTGACCAGTACGTTTTGAGAGGAAAGTCTTTTCGCGAGTTGAAACCAGTCTTTTCTTAAAAAGGGCTCGCCCCCTGAAAGCGTGAGAATCTGAAGGCCCAGCCCCGCAAGGTCATCGCAGAGTCCGAGGGCCTCCTCTGTTGTCAATTCGTCAGGATATTTTTCACCGCAGCTCGAACCGCAATGTTTGCATCGCATGTTGCAGGCGTAGGTTATCTCCCATACTGCATTACTTAATGAATACGCCATAATGTGGTTGTCTGTCCTTGTCCGGACCGATGATTATACCGATTGTCTGCTATTCGGCCTGGATTTCTTCCGTCAACGGAACGGAGATCCCGTACAGCGGCTGGACGATAATCCCGTACAATGGTGTGATTCCATATTTCAGCACGGGCGGCTTGGGAATTATGCCGTACAGCAGGCGGTTTCTTTCAAGCGCCGAAGCTCCGCCGATCACTTTTTTCAATTCCTCATCGTGCATTTTGACCAGGGAAAGCTTTTCAAATTTTTTCATACCCATTCTCCTTACTGCAATGATTTAAACAGAAACGGATCGCCGTCATTATTTTTTTCGGAAAAACGTTCCTTTTATTATATAAGCGATACATGATCATTCTATCACAGATATATAAAAAATCAATCTTTTTTTTCCGGTATTTCACGGAAGAAAATTGAGTGTTTCAAGGACGTATTCGATTATTTTTTTTTGTCTGATGATAATTCTCCCGCTGCATATCATGCCGGTTTTTATGGCGGTGGGAACGCCGTTCGAATCCGTGAGTTCGGGAGTGTCGAGGCTTCCCTCGACGACAAACACGGGATCTTTCGAGGTCTGCCTCATTGAAATGTCACTGCCGATCGTGATGACTTCACCCTCTGCAAAGCCGTACCTGTTCTGCGGAAGCGAGAGAAAAGAGTACCGTATTTTTCTTCCCCGTTCAATTTTTGCGATATCTTTGTTGGAAATGATGAGTTCCACTTTGAGAAGCGAGTCCGTTTCCGGAATGATTCTCGCGATTTCGGTTCCGGCGCGCAGGTAATCACCGGGATTAAAATGGGTGACGACCTGAACTTTTCCGCTGATCGGCGCCTTGATATTGCAGAGATCGATTTTTTCCGAGAGATTGTCGAGTTTTTCGGTGAGAATAATGATTTCGGACTCGATCCGGTCGCGTTCTTCCTTTATTTCGACTTTGTGCCTGCTTTTGTATTTTCTCAGATTGAGTTCGGCAACTTTCAGGCGTGATTCGAGTTCTTCCATCGTTGCTTCCGAAACCATAAGCTGCATGGATGAATGCCGGTCATAAGCGGCTTTTGCCTGTACAATGGCGAGATTAAGCAGTTCAAGTTCGTACGAATAGGCATTGAAGCGGTTATGAAATTCTATATTCGCCTCATCGAAAAGATTCTTGTTTCTGTCGATGCTTTCCTCGAGGAGTTTGAGGTTTCCGAGTCTCGCTTCGAGACGATTCAGTTGGGCCGATACGCTTTCCCGTTCGATTCTATATGTCGTCGTTTCAAGAGTAAACAGTGTATCCCCTTTGTTCACGAAGATATCTTCCTCAAAGAATACGTCGTTTACTTCCCCTTCGACAATATTTGTCACGATACTTACCGGATCCTTTGTTCTCACGATGCCGTCCGCCAGTACCACTTCATTGATATCACCGAACCACATCCAGGTTATCGAAAGAACGATCATGGAAAGGATGCCGTATATGAAAATCGACATAAAGGGTGGAGGGTTTGCCTCGTATATTTCCCGTGTGTCCGTAATGTCTTTGAAATCGAGAATGTATCCTTTCATGTCATAGACGCTTCCGAATAATTATCGGAATCCGATTGCCCCTTCCACATCGCGTAATATTTGCCCCTTTTCCGAAGGAGGTTCATGTGATTTCCGCTTTCAACGATATCGCCTTTATCGAGCAATAATATTCTGTCGCTTTTTGAGATCGTACTCAACCTGTGCGCGATGATGATCATTGTTTTTCCCTTAAAAAGCGTTGTGATCGAATCGTGAATGGCTTTTTCCGTCATGGAATCGAGACTGCTTGTCGCTTCATCCAGGATGAGGATGTCCGGGTTTTTCAGAATGACACGGGCAAGCGCGATTCTTTGCCTTTGCCCCCCTGAAAGCGTCGCGCCGCGTTCGCCGACGAGTGTATCGTAACGAAGGGGAAACCTGTCGATGAACTCATCCGCGCGTGCCGCCTGCGCGGCTTTGACGATAAGCTCGAACCGCTCGTTTTTTCTTCCGAATTCGATATTTTCCCTAATGGTGCCGCTGAAAAGAAAGACATCCTGCGGAACATAACCGATGTGCTCCCGAACATTCTCGGTATGAATATCCTTTATATTGTAAGAATCAATGGTAATCTCGCCTTTTTCAGGGAGATAATATTTGAGAAGCAGTTTCGCGATCGTCGTTTTACCCGACCCGCTTTCTCCGACGATCGCGATTTTTTCACCCTTTTTTACGGAAAACGATATACCTGTAAGGACCGGTTCGCCCGCGGGGTACCTGAATGTCAGGTTCGAGATGGCGACCTCTCCGTTGAAGCTTTCACACCGGATAAGACTTTTCTCTCCGCTTTCTTCGGGGGGGATATCAAGGATTTCGGTGAGTCGCTCGGCCGCGACACCCGCTTCCTGAAGGGCCGGCTGGAGGTTTATAAGATTTCCGACCGGTGTGAGGAAATACGCGAGAAGGGCGTTGTAGGTAATAAGCTGGCCGAGACTCATGACTCCGCGCATTACCTCGATTCCCCCGACCCAAAGAATAACGATGCTTCCCGTCAGCATAAGGATTTCCTGCAGCGAATATTGCAGATTCGAAAGCCATGTTCCTTTAAACGCGGCCTTGAGGTATCGTATAAAACGGCGTTCCGTTTCAAAACCGGCTTCCTCTTCCGCGTTGAGCGATTTGATCGTCGCGATACCGGAAAGCGATTCGACGAGATACGCTTCGGTATCCGCGGCTTCACGCATCTGGGTCCTGTTTACTTTTCTGAAAGGTTTGAGAAAAACCCAGACGATGAGCATCGAAAACGGGATAAAGAGAAGGCTTACGAAAAACAACGCGCGATTCTGCAGAAACAGCACCGTGCCTCCGACAAGGATCATGAGTGTATCGATGAGGACCGAAAGGGTCGCGCTTGAAATCGTCGCCCTGATTCTCGAAGCGTCATTGAGGCGCGAGAGAATTTCTCCCACTTTCCGCGCGTCGAAAAAAGGGAGTGACAATCGCAGGACGTGACGGTAAAAGGAGAAAATAAGCGAAATGTCTATTTTCTGACTCAGGTAGAGAAGGATATGCTTTCTGAAACCATTGAGTACCACACGGAAAAGCGTAAGAATGACCATTCCCAGTGATATGATATGAAATGTGTTTTCGAGTCCGATAACAAGGATATCGTCGATGAGAAATTTAAAATAAAATGCGCCGAGAATCCCCAGTACGGTAAATAGCAGTGAAGCGAGAAAGATTTCGATGATCATTTTTTTGTGAGGAACCAGAAGCGAGATGAAACGGCCCGCGATACCCCTGCTTTCATCAGCGGGTCTGAATGAATCATCGGGAATAAGAAGGATAAGAACACCCGTCCATAATCGGTCGAAGTCCTCTTTTGAATAAACGACAAGGCCTTCGGCCGGATCCGCGACAAGCAGGGTCTTTTTTTTTATTCTGTGGATAACGACAAAGTGGAGGAAATTCCCTTTCTTTACGTGCGCAATGGCCGGAAGGGGAATCTTTTCCGTCATGAGTTGATCGATTGTGCCCCTTACCCCTTTTGCGTTAAATCCGATATGGCGCGCGGCCTCGATAAGGCCGTACGCCGTCGTCCCCATCCGTCCTGTTCCGGAAATTTCCCTGATGGCGGCAATCGAACGTTTTCTGCCGTATTGTTTTGTTATCGTGGCAAGACATGCGGCCCCGCAATCCGTGATATCATGCTGTTTTACGCAGTAGTAGCGTTTCATTAACATCGTTTGTCGTCCCTCATGCCGCACGCCTTTTTCCGCGCATGGACCTTTACGTATACTTAATTGGTTATGCCGTTATTGTCAAGTGATTGACCCCCGGTCTTCCCGCAAATGGTAAAGCTTTGATGAATTCATATTTATTTTTTTTTTTTATTCCTGTATAGTAGAGGGACCGAACACAGCGAAGCTGTTTTTTCTTCCTGTTTCCGGAATTTCAGAAAGGAAGCTTCAATGAACGAACACCTTCTTTACCCTCAAGGCAATATCACGCCGGCCGATTGCGTGAAAGCGGCGGATGATTACGGAACACCCCTCTACTTCTACGATGAAGCCGTCATTGTCTCCAAATGCAGGGAACTTCTTTCCATGCCCTCGGCGTTCGGTCTCCGTGTTCGCTATGCGATGAAGGCCAATTCGAGCAGGGCGCTGCTTCAACTGATAGCCGGAGAGGGACTCCTGATCGATGCGAGTTCGCTCAATGAGGCGAGAAGGGCGGTCATGGCGGGAATTCCTCACGGTTCGATCATGCTGACGACACAGGAAATTCCTTCGGGGGAGGACCGGTTGGTACTCGAGGCATATATGCGGAAAGACATGAAATATAATATATGTTCTTTCAGACAGCTCGAGGCCGTCGCCGATTATGCCGCCAATAATTCCCTTTCACTTTCCATGCGGGTCCATCCGGGAGTCGGTTCCGGAGAATCGGCGACGCGAAACACGGGGGACAAGTATTCCTGTTTCGGTATTCATCTTACCGATCTCGAGCGGTCCGTCGGTTTCGCACGGGAAAAGGGCCTCGTTATCGATGAGGTGCATGTTCATATCGGGTCGGGGGGGGATCCCGTCACGTGGAAAGAAAATATCGACCGTGAACTCGGCTTTCTCGAAACATATTTCCCGGACGCGACCACAGTCAATTTCGGGGGCGGACTCAGGGAGGCGAGAATGCCGGATGAAAGGCCCGCAGACATCATGAGGCTGGGAGACTACGCGAAACAACAGATCGAAGCATTCGGCAGACGAACGGGGAGAAAACTACGTATGGAAGTGGAACCGGGAACCTATGTGATCGCGCGTGCCGGGTACCTCGTCACCAGGGTGATCGACTTCAAGCAGACGGGAGAGGACGGATTCCGGTTTATCGTCACCGACGGGGGCATGGAAACGAATGCGCGGCCCCTTCTCTACGGTTCAAGACATCCTTTTTATATAATTTCACGTAACGGCAGTCTTCTTTCACGGGAAGAGGCGCTGGAGCATCTCGATCCGGCCTTTGACCGGCATATCATCGTGGGGCGCTGCTGTGAAAGCGGCGATTCCCAATGCCTTGACGAACACGGCCATATCGTCCCACGGCTTATGTCGAAGCCTGAGATCGGCGATATTGTCGTTGTAGGCGGATGCGGTGCCTATTGTGCTTCAATGTCGCCATATAATTATAATTCCCATCCGCAGGCGCCGGAAGTCCTGCTCCGGAAAAACGGGCGGCTCGAACTCATACGAAAGCATCAGCGTCTGGACCAGATAACGGAAAACGAATTGCCGCTGGAGGGAAGCATATGAAGATCAAAGACATCGTCAACGATCAGCCTGTCATGAAAATGCACGGGTGCGGCAATGATTTCATCGTACTCACGGACCGGGAAGGCAGGCTGCTGCCGGACCAGGTGAAAAAACTATGCGCCCGTCATTATGGCGTGGGAGCGGACGGACTGATCGCCGTGATGCCTTCACGCAGGCCCGATGCCACCTTCAGGATGAAGTTTTTCAATCCAGACGGGTCCGTGGCGGAGATGTGCGGAAATGGTATCCGGTGTTTCGCCAAGTACCTGGCGGACCGGGGACTTGTCGACAGAGACGGTTCGCTTTCCGTGGATACCGATGCGGGTCTGATCAAACCGGAACTCATCGGGTATTCGGCGCGCGAGGCCCAGGTAAAGGTAAATATGGGAGAACCGGTACTTTTCAATCCTCAGCAGGTGACCGTCGAACCCGGTGAGGAAGGTGCCGTTCGGGGAAATGCCGAGGGTCTTTGGTTCACTTTTGTGAGTATGGGCAATCCTCATGCGGTAATTTTTACCGATACACCGGAACGCGATGTGGCGTACTTCGGTCCAAAAATCGAGGGAAACAGCTCGCTATTCCCGGCGAAGACAAATGTCGAGTTTGTCAAGATCGATTCACCGCAGGAGTTTACCATGTATGTCTGGGAACGGGGTGCGGGTGTCACCCTTGCCTGCGGGACAGGCGCATGCGCCGGTTTTGTTGCGGCCGCCGTCAATGGGTACGCAAAGAAAAGCGCCTTTGTAAGGCTGCCGGGCGGCATCCTGCACATCGCGTGGGAGGGAATCGGAAGTCCTGTTTTTATGACGGGAAATGCGGTGAATGTCTTTGAAATATCTGCCGAAAGCCTCGATTATTATTGTTGTTCCGGTGAGGCGTGAAACGGGCTCGAGGGAAGCGGCGTTTTTTTGTCGGGCTTTGTGGAAAAAACCCGGATACAACAAACCGGGGAGATTCGAGCGGTAAAACCTCCCGAAAAAATTTTTTTTATAAAAAAACCTGAAATCCTTTTATGATGTGCTATATTGTTAAAAAAAAGAGGGCATGTATCAGGGGTTCCGTTTTTTCTTGACATATCAAATTAAAAAGGATATAATAGAGCCGCTCATCAATAAAGGGTTTTGTATGTGGGGAAAGGGATGTTGTAAGGCTGCATGTCGCCGTTTTCTTTTAACGCCACATTGAGAGGATTATATTCCACCCTTTCTCTCGACAATTAATAAAAACGATATAATAAATAAATTAATAAAGGATGGTATCATGGGAAGAAAAGGTCTTTTTATTGGCATTATACTGGTCGTGTGTCTTGCACCGCTTTGTTTCGGTCAACTCAGAGAAGGCAAATCGCCGGATAACCGGGAAGAGAACCCGAACACACTCTCTCTCTTCCTTTCCCCCGCTTTTGAAATACCGATTGGTTCAAGCAGTGAGTATTTCGATTTGGGCGGTTCCGCCTTGATCGGACTCGAGTATGGTTTTACCTCAAATCCCGTTCTGTTTGCCGGCGGGGGAATCCGGTACAACTTTGCCCCAATCAAGGCTGAACGGTCGGTCTCCCTTGTCGGGGCCGAGGGGATCGGCGGAATGTATTTTTATCTGCTTCCCCGCCTTGCCGCGAAGGTATATGGATCGGGGGGATACTATTACGGTTTTTTCAACGATGCGATGGAATTAAGCAGCAATAATTTTTTCGCATCCGGCGGGTTGGGGCTGTCCTATGTCGTGACGCCTTCCCTGAATCTGTACCTGAACGGTTCATATGCGTATTTTATGGGGCTGAGACTTCATGAGATGAATGTTTCGCTTGGTGTGTCGTATTATCTGACAGGGCTCGATAAAAGGAAAAAATCCCTGCAGGGTCCAGCAACCATTCTCCCGGAATATCTGGAGGGATATAAAAAGCCCGAACCGGGCCGCGGCATCGAATTAAGCGGACTCGATCTGCAGGAGGTGTTTCCCGTTTTTTTCAAATATTACGACGATCACCCGGTCGGCAAGGTGACACTCAGGAATAAAGAGGGCGGATCCGTTTCGAGTATCAAGGTGGGCTTTTTAATCAGACAGTATATGGATGCGGCAAAGCAATGCCCGGCGCCCTCCGAACTCGCGGGCGGAGAATCAAAGGAAATCGAACTCTTCTCGCTTTTTACCGACAAGGTTCTGGATATTACCGAAGGAACAAAGGTGACGGCGGAGGTTCAGCTCGAATATTTCATGAACGATGAATGGTACAGGGACGTACAGACGGCCACACTGCGAATGTACGACCGGAACGCGATGACGTGGGATGACGACCGCAAAGCGGCGGCGTTCGTGACGGCCAAGGACCCGAAGGTTCTGGCCCTTGCAAAGAATGTTGCCGGCATGGTACGGGAGAGGGGGAGCAGGTCGGTGAACGCCAATCTTCGCACCGCGATGGCGATTCATAACGCCCTCGATCTCTACGGTTTGCATTATGTGGTTGATCCGCGGACACCGTACAAGGAATTTTCGAAAAAAAGTAAAGCGATTGATTTTCTCCAGTTTCCCAGACAGAGTCTCGAATACAAAGCCGGAGATTGTGACGATCTTTCGATCCTTTACTGCTCGCTTCTTGAAGCGGCGGGAATCGAAACGGCTTTCATCACGGTGCCGGGACATATCCTCATGGCATTTTCGACCGATATCCCCGAAGGGGACGCATCCAGACATTTTTCGCATACCGAGGATCTCCTTTTAAAATTCGGGAAAATATGGATACCCGTCGAGGTGACCGAACGAAGCGGGGGGTTCCTGAAAGCCTGGCAGGAAGGAGCCGGCCAGTGGCGTGAATACGAACAGAAAAAACAGGCGGCTTTTTACCCGCTTCATGAGGCGTGGAACCAGTACGAACCGGTCGGCTTGCCGGGGGGGAACGCGGATCTGCGGCTTCCCGAAGACGAGAAAATCGTGGGTTCGTTCCAGGAGGAAATGCTCAAGTTCATCGACAGGGAGATCTACCCCATGGTTGCGGAACTGGAAGAGGATATCAAAAAATCCGGTGGAAGCCATGTCAAAAGAAATAAGCTGGGGATCCTCTATGCGAAATACGGGCTGCTGGATAAGGCCGAAGCGGAGTTCGCAAAAGTGCTGGATGAACTCGAATACGTCCCGAGTCTTGTCAATATGGGGAATATCCATTATTTCAACGAGGAGTGGGACAAGGCCCTGGCGTTTTACGATCGCGCGTTGAAAAGAGAACCCTCGAACGCGACGGTCCTTCTTTCCGTTGCCAGGACCTATCATCAGATGGAAGATTATGCCCTTGCGAAAAAAACATACGACAAACTCAGGAAAATCGATTCCGGTCTGGCAAAACGATATGCCTATATCGATATGTCGGGCGCCACGACCGAACGGGCTTCGGATATAACAAAAATTAAGGAGGAAGTATTATGGATAGAAGAATAATCACATGGACGATTTCGGGGCTGACATGTCTCGCGATCGTATTATGCGGCGTTCTTTCATGTAATGATATCGGCAGCCCGTTGCTGGATGCCATCGAGGATGCCGTTTATTCGCAAAATAAGATAACCGCCGATTTTTCGGCATCGAAGACGATGGGCCCGGTAAGCCTCACCGTCATGTTTTCAGACGAATCAAAAGGCGACGTTTCCTCGTGGGAATGGGATTTCGGCGACGGCGGAAGCGCCACGATCAGGAACCCGAGTCACGTGTACGACGAAGCGGGTGTTTATACGGTGCGGTTGACCGTAACCGGACCGATCGGCACCAACACAGTCACAAAAGAGGGTTTTATCGTGGCCCAGTCCGATAAACCCGTTATTTCTTTCGATAATCCCAAAGACGGCGGATTCGTCAAGGGAACGACGGTCGATGTCACAGTGACCGCAGGCTCCGCGTTTACGAATGTCCCGCTTAAGGCGATCACGTTCGAGGTCAATGGGGGCGATACACAGATCGTGCCGGCAAGTTCGACAAAGTTTACCCATACCTTCGACTGGGTAACGGCGGCTGATACGCTCTATCTCCTCGAAGCCGTTGCCATCGATGATGACAATGAGGAATCGGATCCGTTATCTATCTGGGTGACCGTGGACAATACACCGCCCACAACAGGCTCTCTATCCATCTCGCCGTCGATACCATACAAGGATAACACAGTTTTTGCAAACGGTACCGTTACCGTTTCAGGAAGCGCAAGCGATATTAACCTGAATTTCGTCAGACTTTATATCGAAAAAACCTACAGAACCGTTTCGGAGACTTCCGGCGCGTTCTCTTATGCCTGGGACACGAAAGGAAAGGAATTCGGCGACGGCGATTATGTCGTCTATGCCAGGGTATACGACAAGGCGGGAAACGCCGTCAATTCGACGAAATATACCGTATATGTCGACAACACGCCCCCGGGCGGAACATTTACGATTAATAATGACGCGAAATCCACCACAACGACCGGTGTGACATTGACGATGAATATTACCGACAGAGGAAGCGGCATGATCGAGATGCGTTTCAGAAACGAAGGAGAGGAATGGTCGGATTGGGAAGAATACGATAATGAAAAACGCTGGACCCTTGATTCTACCCCGGGACTCAAGAAAGTGTACGCGGAGTTCAAGGACCGCCTTGAAAATACGAAAGCTTTCAACGACACGATCGAATACCGGCGTTCAACGACGACCACTGTTCCGATAAAAACCACGTCGACGACCTCTCTTCCGATAAAGACCACGACAACCACTTCCACCCCTTCGATTTCGACGACGACCACTATAGGGATCAGAACAACGACGACCTCCACCCCGTCGATTTCAACGACCACGATTGCGTCGAAAACTACAACGACTTCAACCCCTTCGATCTCGACGACAACTATTATTCCGATAAAAACGACGACGACCACTATTCCGGTGATGACAACGACGACGACGATTCCGATAAAAACGACGACGACCACTATTCCGGTGATGACAACGACGACGACGATTCCGATAAAAACCACGACGACGACCTCCACCCCTTCGATTTCGACGACGACCACTATAGGGATCAGAACAACGACGACCTCCACCCCTTCGATCTCAACGACAACTATTATTCCGATAAAAACGACGACGACATCGATTATTGTATTGCCGCTGACAACATCAATTCTTAAGCCCTGAAGGGAAGGCGGTATGAGAATGGCAGCAGGAGTATGTGAGAGGGTTTATTATATGTCTATGATTATATTCGGAAAGTGAGGTTCGTACTATGGCAAAAGCAGGAATAAAAGGATTGCTTTTATTATCGCTTCTTATGATCTCCTCCGTGTCTTTTTCCGACTCCCTTGTCGTGGATTATGTCGATGGCGATGTGGATATCAGGATAAAGGGCCAGTGGAAACCCGTTTCGTTCGGGGACAAGCTTCCTATAGAGTCCTCGATCCGGCTGGGAAAGGACAGTTTGATCGAACTCGTTTCCGGGGGGGATACGATTTCTATCTTTGAACAAGGCGTCTACCGCCTCGATAACATCGTCAATGCGTCAAAGAAAGTTTCCTCGTGGGGCGTGGCGGATTTGTTCGAGGTAAAAATGAAAGCGGTATTTGCCGGCGAGGAAACCGTTCACGGAAAGGAATCCCAGGCAGGCGTACGTGGGCCGGATCAGAGTGTTTCGCTCGAGGATGAAGTCGAGTTTATCGATATCGAAGAGGATGACGAGTTTATCCGGGAGGGGCTCTCCTCTATCGAAAAAGGAAATTACAAGGAAGCCCTCGCCGTATTTCAGGAGGGACTCGGTCGTTCGACTGACAATGAAGACAAAATTACTTAC
This sequence comes from Spirochaetales bacterium, assembly GCA_016930085.1. NCBI lineage: Bacteria > Pseudomonadati > Spirochaetota > Spirochaetia > Spirochaetales > Spirochaetales bacterium. Next base: position 103,710 of record JAFGHO010000018.1, on the reverse strand, counting down.
CGCTATTATATCGCCTACACATGCAGTCAGATGGAAAAAAAGGCACTCGCCCTTAAATACCTGACTGAAGTCGATATACCGGACGAGCACCCGTTTCTGAGGGATATCGTCATTCTCAAGGGAAGGCTGCTTGTCGAGGGAATGGCCTTTCAGGAGGCCCTCAATGTCTGTTCGGGGTATCTGACAAAATATCCCGACGGGGAGTTCGCGCAGGCGCTTCTTATTATCTCCTCATACTGCTACCGCGGACTCGGCGATGTGAAGAAAGCGAAGAAAACGCTGTCGAGTGCGGTCGAGATCGATCCTGCGACGGCAATAGGAAAAGAGGCGGAGAAGATCCTCGAATCGCTTTAACACTGCGGAAAAATAAAGAAGCCGTAATAACATAATGGAGCGGGGTATCCCCGCTCTTTTTTTTTGTAGGCGGACGATCTCCTGAACACGGGTTTATCGTGAATGGCGAAACTTTTTACGAGAAGCCCTGGTCAGGCGGCCTTTCTGTACCGGCAGGACCTGCCGGATATAAAGCGGCAGGGACTTTCGAGTACCAGGTACCTTCCGGTGTTATCCGTCGTGACATCGATACCGATGAAATTCCTGCGAAAGTGCAGCATCTCTTCTACCGGTAACGATGGCGCATCGCTGACCGGGAAGACGAGTGAGGAGCACGGATTCGCCTGTTGCGGATACGAACAATTTTTGTGGCAGCCGAAAAGGTTTCTGTACCTGATTTCTCTGAAAAGGGATTTCCCACTCTCAAGTGGAATATTCGAAATGCAGGCCGCCATCGTTTCCCAATCAGGGGTTTCGCATATTTCTCCGCTGCCGTCGAATACAACGCTGGAAAAAAGCCGGACGAAACGATCGAGATTGAATCGTATAAACCTGATCGAGGTCTCCTTGAGAAAATACTCCCGGTACCAGCACTTGAGTGAGGGATATTCTCTGCATACGACCGGCTTGTTTTCAGTACCGTGAAGGGCGCATTTTGTCGTCGCTTTATCGTAATACCGGCATGGCGTTTTGTAATAGACAACCCATTTTCCGGTATCATAGAGACCGATTTCGATATTCATGTGATACAGTAATGTGGCGGCTTTTCTAAGATCGAGTTCCGTTTCCATTGGAATTGTGCAGACGGGAACATGATTGCAGCATGGCGTCTGCGGACACGCGGAACAGGGGCTTTCATGCCACGAGTGTTCACCATTTTTTTTATTATCCTGAACCATAGGCGATCCTCATTGTATAGAGAAAAAATGAATGCCCGTATCATTATTTAAAAATGTGGCTTGTGTCAAGATTAAAGATATTTATTTTTCGTTTGCCGCGGGAGTTGGTGTTTGTTTCCGGAGGCCATGATGCATACAGCCATGCTGAGCGGTATAATGATAGCCGGTTCCGGTATCGTCAGCTTTCCAATAAAAAGCAGGGCGGAAGCCGCTTTTGACGAGTACCGGGCATGGAAAGCGAAAAAAGACATTACGGCCGTGCCGTCGGGAAGCTGGCGTATCGTACCGGTCCCTCAAAAAGGAAAGGTGAGTGTCTCGTTCCATATCGCATATTGACCTGCGAGGGATAATCCCGGAGACCGGCGGGCCGCTGTTTCGCCGTGATAAACACGGCGCCGAAACCCCTTGAAAAACAGGGGGGTTCGGCGCCGTATAAAGCGGTCAACGCGGTGTGCCGACGACCGGGACAGGCGTGGGAGTCGGGGTCGAATGGTCGGGATCGATATTCGGCGGTACATCGGTCGGCGGATTTGTCGGGGGCGGCGGGACGGCAGTGGGCGGGGATGTCGGAGCAGACGTGGGTGCCGGAGTCTGCGGTATTTCATTATATACCGGTTGGGCACTTGCGTTTCCCGTGAAATTGCTTATTGTTGTGGAGGCGGAACGGGGGCTGGATGCGGCGGCATTGGATATCTCCCAATGGTCGAAGATATACGTCGAACCCTCGCCGGAGTAGGCGCTATATTGGGATGCGGTGTAAACGGGAACGGAATCCGAAGATGTCACTGCTTTCGAATACGGAGTTTGATCGCCGTCTGTCGCGATCGAAATCCAGTTGAAGGACCAATTCTCCGGTTCTATCCGCGGCAATATGGAAGAGGTCGTTGTCGTATTGAATACAGGATAAGGAACGTAAAAGCTTTGTCCCAGACATGCGTTGTCGGTTTCATCCGATTCCATGAAGGCATTCTCAGGGTCGACGAATACGGAGATAATATAATTTCCGGATTCTGCCAACCAGGTGTATGTTGCGGTCCGTGAACTTCCAGGGGAAATGATCGAATTTATCGTGGTTCGGACCGTCTCCCTTCCGCCGATATGCCAGTCAACGGAAACGTTGCCCGCATGGTCAGTTCCCGTATTGGAAACAATAGCCTCGAAGGTGTAATTTACGCCCGGAATCATATTCGACGGGATAATGATATCCGAACATACCAGGTTGGGGCGGGGGTATGAACTCACCAGAAAATCTATCAGGCATGAGGCATTGTTGGATTCATCGGATTCGATGATCTTGTTGTCCGGGTCGACAACGATCGATATTCGGTGGCCGCCGACCGAAGCATTGTTCCAGATGAATGTCGTACTCTGTGAACCCCCCGGCGGAATGGGCAGAGAGATCGCTGTTTCGACGCCCGATTTCATGTTGTCGACATACCAGACAACCCTCACCATTCCGGTATATTCAATACCGATGTTGGAAATCACCGCCGTAAACGGGTAATTTAACCCTTCGAACATATTCTTATGCGTCGTGATGCCGCTGCAGACGAGATCGGGCAGGGTGTTATCGGATACCTCCACGTACTCCGCGTGAATGATCGAATCGCCCGCGAAACCGGTCACATCGGTCTCGGGTTGTTTGTCGTCAATAATCGTCGAAAGACCGTCCCCGATCCATTTTGTAAATTGGTATATTTTACCGTCCTTTTCATATCCTTTGCAGACAGAAGGGGTTGATATCCTGATGATGTCGTCTTTCAGTACGCATGCCGTGTTTCTGTTATCGTCACAAAATGGAGTAAAACCTTCCCAATTGAAGGTATATATTTCCAGTGGTCCGATATCGTGAGGTTCCGTCGGATACTGGCCGCCCGACAACTCGACCGCTTTCGTGCTGCCGTATTCATCGTCTCCCAGAAGGAGCTCGATCACCGCGCTTCGATCGTCCAGAGACACCCACTTTAAGGCGTAATTGTTGTATTTTTTCTTGTCTTCTTCCGTCGCTTCCCGCAACAGGCCGAAATGCAAATGGTTGGCATTGCAATTGCCGGTGTTGCCGATTTTATCCCCGAGTCCGATATGTTTTTTAACCGGGGAATTGTAAATCAGGGATTCGGGGTCCAGATGTTGATACCATATCCGTGTATATGCTTTATTATCATAGACGACCGGCGTATATAGATCGATTATCGCCTTTGTCCATGAACCGCCGGGACAGGGATCATAATCTCCCGGGGCAGGAGTACAATCGACCCAGACCGAACATTCCCCCGGCGCCGCGCAAATACAGACGGCAGACGAGGAACCGGATTTCGGGAAAATATCGACTCCGTTGTCCGATATTGTCGTTGCCGGCGGCCGCGGCGTCGGAATACATCCTTCAATAACGGGTATGCCGAGTTGTCCCGTCGTCACCATCACTGTATCATAAGCGGATGCGATATCGCAGCGGGAGGCAATTCGATAATAGGCCATAACACGAAAGGTATATCTGGTATTGAGAGACAATCCCGATACCGTGTAGTTCTTTTCCCTTGTTGTGCCTATCGGATCCTTGAATTTATAAACGCGGTAGAAAAGCACCTCGTTATTTTCCGGTTCCGGCATATCCCATTCGAGTTTCACGTATGTGCCGGTAATCAGTGCCGCCCATAAATTCAAAGCGGCTTCCGAATTGTTCGAGTCCGAAAACGGAATATCATCGACATTTTTTTTGTTGTCATCCTCTAAAAAACTGCAAGCGGACAAAAAAAGCGTCAATACCGCAAACGCAAGCGATAAAACACAGTAGTTTTTCATTTATTTCCTCCGGAATGATTTTACAATTTCTCATTGATCAATAAACCAATGAGATCATAGCTTGTCTTGGCCGCTTCCGCAATAGTTGTTTTTGGGAATTCCCATCCCTTACCGAATTTTTCCGGTACGAAGGAATTCTCATGCGCCGGAGTAGCATAGCCATTTCTTGACCGGGAACTCCGTGCGCGGCGGTTTCGAAAATAAGGGATCGAGACCGATGATGCGTCAACACCGGCTAATCCCCCGGCAACGTCACACCCTCCCTCACCGTGGGGGTCATATACGCGTTCCGATAACCGGTCCCGGAGTCGTGGTCGGGGTGGCGGCGTCGGTCGGGAAGTAGACGGGAAGGGATGTCGGGATCGCGGTCGAAGCCGGCAGTGTCGTTCCGGTCGGTTCCGGGGCCGGCGTCGGGGAAGGGGTGTCGGTCGGGACGTAGACGGGAAGCGATGTCGGTATCGAAGTCGGTCCGGGAATCGGGGTCGAAGCCGGCAGTGTCGTTCCGGTCGGCTTCGGGGTCGGGGCGGCAGTCGGATGTGTTTCGGTGTAAACCGGTACCGCACTCGCGTCTCCGGTAAAACCGGTTATCGTCGTCGAAGGGGAGGCCGGATCGGAAGCTTTCGCATTCGAAACGGACCAATGATCGAATGCATACGAGGGCCCGGAGCCGGTATAGATTGTCCACTCCGTTATTGTCGTCACCGTCACCGAACTTCCGGCTGTCACCGTCTGCGAATGCGCACTCTGCATGCCTGATGACCCGGTCGATACCCAGTCGAAGGACCATGACTGGGGCTCTCCGGGTATTGTCGTCGTGGTTACAGAACCGGTGTAATCAACGATGAATTCCCTTTCGGGGCCGGCATTGTTGGTTTCATCGCTTTCCGCAATGGCATTATCCGGATCGATGACGACGGAAATAACGTGAGGGCCGGGCGCCGTTTCCCGTGTGCAGGAGGTTGTTTGGAAACCGCCCGGCGCAATGGCGGTATTGATGCGCGTGTCCGTTACGGTCTGGCGGTCGATGTACCATCTGACGCATACGCCGCCCGTATATTCCCGTCCGGTATTGGAGACGGCGGCCGTAAATGTGTGGCTTTCGCCTGCCTTCATATGCGCCGGGAGGGTGATTTCCGAACAGAAGAGATCGGGCAGCGGTGTCGTATCGCCCCCCCCGCCGTCCACCGTGAACGTGTATTCGGAACAGGAATTGTTCGTGTCGTCTGATTCCGCGATAATGTTGTCCGGATCGATATCGGCATGGACGATATGGGTTCCGGAGGATGCCGGCCAGGTGTATTGAATACTTTGGGAACCGTACGGTGGAACGACCGAGGCGATCGTCGTTTGTTTCATGAACCTTCCGTCGATATACCAGTCGACGTTGACGCCTCCCGTATATACGGGACCGGTATTTGAAACGGTAACCGTAAATGTACAATCCGTTCCTTTCCGTATTTCGGAGGGGATAGTAATGCCGGAACAGACCAGATCGGGGAGTGAATCCGGGGTCCGGTCCGCCGGTATCCCGATTTCGAAAATGTCGAATTCGGGCAAACAGAAAATCTCCTCCTTTTTCGAGAAGAGTACCCATTTCTTGAAAAAGGTAATGAACCGGTCCCCGAAAAGTATCTTCAATATTTCTTTTCCTTTCGGGCTCGTGTCAAATCCCAGAACACATTCGACACCTTTCGAGCAGCAGACCTTGAGTTTGCCCTTTATTGTCATTGAGTCGTCCGAATAAACGGCTTCGGATTTGATGTTTCCGTCCGCTTCAAGGAAGATATCGCACATGACGAAAGGTCCAGCGGCTTCATAAAAGACGAATAAAATTTTCGGACCGATATACGGTTTCAGTTTCAGGCCCCATTTCGCATTGATACCGAGTTCTACCGGTTTGGCATTTATTCCACCTATGGGTTTGAACCCGTCATCGTCGTAAAGAAAACCGGCCTCGAAACTCCCCCGTTTTTCCGCCGAAATGCTCCCGGAACCGTATGCCTTGAATTGGATTCCCCATGCAAGAGAAAGCATCGGCTTTACCACGACAGGAACACCGCTAATCGTAATGATGATGGGGCTGATGTTGATTGGAACGGGAATTTCACCGCTCTTGTTGAGCCAGGAGAGGCGATCCAGAAGCTGCGGGTCCGTTATATATTTGAGAACATCCGTATCAGCACCGATGCCGAATCCACCTTTCAAACCGATATCGAAAACAAGTTTGAATAAAAAGTGTTTGATTTCGCCGTTTTCGATTCTCAGGGCGATTTCGAGTCTTGGTGTCAGTTCCGCCTGGACTTCCAGTTTTACGGCGGAAGAATCGGCGAAAAATTCGATTGATTCGCCGATCGTCATCTTGTTGCCCGAAAGAGTAACGTCGATGTCCCTTCCTCCGCGAAGTGTTCTTCCCGTGTTGTCTGGTTCGGCAAAGACAATCGGAACGATTTCGTGGATGCCGCATTGTTCTATCGCCTCTCCCAAAGCGGCCGGACTGGTCGAAACGATCAACCTGTCGTCTTCTGAAACGATATTATCGATTTTTCTGAGAAAACCATTCGGCGCGTTCGGGTGTACCGGAGATACGATCACTTCACCGGCCGACAATACGGGGAGTGTGTTATCACCCTCCGTATAAAAGACAAACTCATCCGTATTATCCGGATTAATTTTCAGGCTATCAAGGGACGGTGAGTCCAGAACATGTGTTTTCGGCGAAATTTTAGCCGACAGGCTTTTTCACGCCGGTACCTTCTTGACTTTTGTTCGGGGAGCCATATAGTTTATTATTTATGAAACGCATTATCGGACTGTTTTCTGCGTTCGTTCTTGTTTTCGGTTTGTTTCTTACCTGCGGAAACCGTAACACCGGTGCCGGCCGGGACGGAGGCACCGGTACCCTTCCGCCTGTCAGACAGACGGACGAACATCCCGTGGCATATATCAATGCGACAGTCGAAAAGGAATCCGGGGATATGTATCTGTATCTCGAGATGCCTGATGACTATTATAAAAAGTATCCGGAAAAAATAGAGGAGTCGTTCAATATGTGGGAACTGGACTATTATCTTGATATTGATATCGATGGGACCGTCTATAAGGGAATAGCCTTGTATATCGATCCTGCGAGTAAAAATATCCAGTATGTGGCGAGAGATGTCGGAAGACTCTGTCACGCGATAAAGGAGGGAAGCAGCCTTATGATCAACAAGGACGCCTGGGAGATGGTTCTTTCCGGCGAGGGGTATCTCTCGCCGAAAGACGTTGTCGTCGTTCCCTGAAACGGACCGCCGGATAAAAAAAACAGGCGGAAACCGCCTGTTTTTTTTGTACCTCGCCTCAATACACCTTTTACATCTTTCCGGCCCCCGCACCGCCGGATACGATTGAAGGGATATTCTGAGGGTTGTCAACGGAATAACTGTATGGGAACGACGGCACGCTTCCCCGTGTCTGAGGTCCATTGCCGCAGGAATCGTACACATTGTTGCGTTCCTCCACATCGCCGGGATCGGAGCTTGCATATCCCGAAAGTACCGGATCTTCGACATCCCTGAAATAATTTGCCTCGACCAGAACATCCGCATTCATTGTTGAGGCGACGCCATATTCGTTTCCGATATAATAGTTGTTGAACACATGGACATGTCCGAAACGAACCCGGGGATGGCGTGTGTCCGTATTGTCGAAAAAGTTATGGTGATAGGTAACCTTGAGGTTGCCGGTGTCCTGGCTCGCATTATCGTCGGAATGACCCAGGAGACAGGTCTTTCCGTGATTGAAAAAGCGGTTCCACGAGACGGTGATATATGATGAACCCCGTTTGATATCGACGAGTCCGTCGTAGCCGTTCGATAACGAACAGTGATCGATCCAGATATTGGTCGAGTATGTTTCGACATTGATCGAATCGTCGTCCGCATTGGTAAAATTGAGGTTTTGGATTATCACATTCCGCTGTTCCTTGACGGTGAATCCGAAACCGGAAATGGTCCCGTTTCCGCCCGACGAGGTGATCGTCTTGTTGGATCCGACCTGCATCATCCCCGAGCCGGTGATTGTTCCCGAGATCACGACGATCCGGCTTTCCGTACCCGAAACCGCGCTTTCAAGGCTCGAGTAACTTGATACATTGACCGTACTGCCGCCCGAGCCCCCGGTCGTTCCCCCGTTTTGACTCGCCCATCCGATAACACCGGAAGATTGGGGAGGATTCGTCGGTGAAGCGGGTGGTGATGTGGGCGGATTGGTTTGCGAACAGGGAAACGAATTGATGAGTCCCACGTAAAACTGCGCGGTGAGAAGGCCGTCCACGATATTGACGTTGTTGTCGCAATTGACATCCGCTGCACCCTGGTTGAAATTACCAGGATTAAGCCCGACTGAAAACTGCGCGATCAGGAGGGCATCGACAATATCGATACTTCCGCTCCCGTTCACGTCACCCAGGTTCTGGGAAGCGGCGGTGAATGCGACGATGAGGAGAATGAAACAGCAAAGAACCCGTTTTTTATTGAAACCGGCATTTTTTTTCATTGGCTTTTCCTTTTTTCATCCTATCTATAGTTGATATTTCGGTCTTCATTCTATCATGAAACGGTATTTTTTTAAAGGATTAAATTTTATTAATGAACACAATATTTAATAATGGACGCGGTCATGCGGTATAAAGCAGTCCGATGAGGAGTGTCAGGATGGGGCGGCACGCTTTTGCAGAAGTCTGAGTTTCGTCGGCGGTATATTCGTTACCCGCTTGAAAGCCCTGCGGAATGCCTTGTCGCTGCTGTATCCCACTTTTTGAGCTATTTCGTTGATCGTGAGGGAGGTTTCCGAAAGGAGTCGTGTGGCGTGGTCGATCCGCAGTTTTTCAAGATACCAGGAAAAATTGACACCGGTCTGCTCCTTGAAAAAACAGGAGAGATACACCTCGGTAAGCCCGAATCTGGAAGAGACGCTGTAAAGCGACAGTTGGGAATTTGAATAATTTTCATCGAGGTAATGAACGATATTGTCACTCAGCGCTGTATTGTGGCTTTTTTTCTTTTCATCGATCATTTTACAGAGACGCCCCGTCAGCTTTTTTATGTGACCGAACGCCTCCTCCGGTTCTTCAATCTCCGTGATATGCCGTATCATCTCCATGACCCGCGAATCGATATCGATATGATTCTTGAGTTTTATAAATGTTCCGTGTATTTCCATCATCAGCTGATCGCATTTTTTTCTGCTCAACCTGAGCGTATTCAGATTGACCCCGGCGATGGTATCCAGAATCGCATTTGCCTGGTCAATATCCCCCGCCTTGACGACATTCATAAACCGCATTTCTATTTCAAGGGGGTAGTAGTAATCCTGGATCTTCTCCGATAGCTGGTGAAACCAGATAACGGGGTTGGCGGATGATTTTCCCGTGACATTCAACGCCTCTATCGCTTCTTCCATCGCTTTGTTGATTTCCAGCAGATTTCGTGCGAGTCCGCTTACGGCGATATGAAATTGCGACACGTATACCTCGCGGATATTGTCGTATATCGTCTGTATTGATTTTTCTGCCGATGAAAAACAGGCTGAATCACTCATGTCCGAAAATGCAAGCAACACCGCCATTCGTTCCTCGTCCATATCATGGATATGGCAGTTGCCGCCTATCGTGTTCGATATGATGTTGGCGATGACGACTTTCGTCATCTGGAGTTCCGAGAATATCTCTTTTTCCCTGCGGTCTTCATAGCCTGAAAGTGCGATAATACATATCAGAAACTTCTCGCCCGTTATCCGCATTCGGGCAAACGATAAGCCCGCATCGATTTCCTCCCTGTTTTTAAATCCACCTTTTATAAGCCGGTTGAAGAAGGTTTTTTGAACAAAATCGGACTGTCGGTCCAAAGCCTCCTTTAGTCCCCGGCTTTTTTTTATCAGTTCGGCGACACCTCCCTGTAAATCCGGATAGTCCTTTTTAGGGGTATCCTGGCCGAAGAACTCCCCCATCATTGTAATCACTTTCTGAAGCGGTTTTGAGTTTTCATAGGCGAGGTACAGTGCGATGATGATACTGAAGACAAACGACGATACAAGAAGCCACATGATGATGTTATTAGAAAACCCCAGTTGATCGATGAGATATTGATAGGGAATTGTCACCACATATTTCCAGTCGTTTTTCGGCGAGGTCGTATAGATGGAGACCATCCGCAGGCCGTCCCGTTCTTCGATGATGATGCCTTCCTGTTGATCAAAGGTTCTTTTGAATGAAGGGCGGGGCGTCTTGCCTGCGGTATTTCCCGTTACACTCGTGATGATCGTTCGGCGGTTGTCCGTTATATAGGCGCGTCCGCCGGGAGGAATGTTGAATTTTCTGATAAGGTTTTCGATTTTCTGTTCGCTTATCAGAAATACGATGGCCCCTTCGGGTCTGTCGGTAAAACTGAGAACGGGAAGCGAATGAATGTAGGGTATATAGGTGATATATTCCGAATGGGTAATCATTTCGCTTTTTATCCTTATCGAAGGCAGAAACAGACCCTTGAAGTAGGTGAGCGAAAGGTTGTTGTTCCACGATTGAACCGTCGAGCCCCGTATTTCAAACACGGATTCCCTGTTGAAAAGTGAGGTGGAAAACGATGTGTCCGGGGTGATGACGGTATCGCTTTTTTTGAGATAGATGTAGCATGTTGTCGTTAAATCTTCATCGTAAAAATAGGATGAAAATTCATTGATAAACTCCCTGATTTTATAATTGACGGAACCGATCTCGTTTGCACTCAGGCGCAGGAGTTCCTTGAGCCGCTGCTTTTCTCCGATATTGAAGACTTTCCATTCGATCGAGGTCATGTAATTATCGATAATTTCACGTGTCTGGATAAGCAGGGCGAGATGCGTTTTTTTTACCTGTTCGATATAGCCCCGAAGCATTCCCTGGTAAGTAAACCAGCTGATAATGACGGGTATTATCAATACTATGATAAACATTGTAAGAAACCGGAAAAAGATTGTGTGTATTCTCTTTTTCTTTTTAGCCATAATTGTTTACATCGTCGTCTCTGCCGCGGTGCATCGGCTTCTTTTGATATTTGTCTGTACATAATCATAAAATAGTTTTAGAATTAAGTAAAGCTTTGTTGTAGGAAAATATCTTTAGCATGAGAGTCTTTGCTTTTTTAGAGACGGGGAACGGGAAAATGAGACAGAAATGGATTTTCCTCAGGACCGGTTTAACGGCGGTCGCGTGTTTGTTGTTGGCGTACTGCGCAAAAGAAAAAACGGTTGTTCGGGAAAAACCCGTCCGCATGAAAGCGGTGCTCGATATCGTCCTGGTACCGCAGAACGGGCAGAGGGAATGGTGTGAGGAGCTTTCTAAACTAACAGGTGTTGAATGGTTTATCGTTCAACCGCTTCACGACCAGTACAGCAAAAAACTCAGGTTTATTTTTCTCTCCGGCGACCTTCCGGACATCTGTGAAATACAGACAGGGGATTATATCGTTCTTGCCGCCTCCGGCAAGCTTCTGGCGCTTAATGATTATATCAGGGGAAGCAGGTATATAAAGGACATAGACGAAAGGTATTATACGGCCTACCGGCTCAGGGACGGCAATATATACGGCTTTCCCCTTAACAGGGGCGGGGGGTGTGTTACTTATATAAGAAAGGACTGGCTTTCGAATCTCGGTCTCGAAGTACCCGAAACCTGGGATGAGTTTTACACGGTCATGAAAGCGTTCACGGAAAACGATCCTGACGGAAACGGCCTGGCGGACACGATCGGGTATACGACAGTCGTCAATAACGAGTTCGATTATTACAACCGGATGATAATGCAGGGTGCGAGATTCGGTTTTTTCAAACGGGGCGGTGAATGGGTTGACGGGTTTACGGAACCGGAAATGGAGGATGCCCTGGAACGCTTCAGGCGATGCTATGAAGAAGGCATTATCGATCACGAAATCTTCACCAATACGACGACGACGGTCCGGACAAAGTTGTATGAAAGCAGGGTGGGAATAATCGAATATTGGTCGGGCCAATGGGCGGTTCGGTTGAATGAAAGCATACGAAGCACCAGTTGTCCCGAATCGGTCTTGATCGCGGTTCCTCCCGTGGGCGATGCCCGGTACCTCGAACGGGTTGCCCCGTGTCTTGCGATCACGAAAGAGGCAAAGGATCCGGAAGCCGCTTTCAGGTGTTTTATCGATATCATGCATGACAAGGGGCCGGGCCAGATGCTTTTTACCTACGGCGTTCCGGACCTGCACTACAAAAAGACGGGCGGGACGTATGAAATGATGAGGGAATTGCAGAATCCGGCAAGAACATTCAATAAGGCCTATGTTCACCCGGAACTAACCCTCAATGACTGGGACCTCCCCATAAAGCCGGCGGATGATGTGATCAGGTCGCGAAGTGTCCATGCCATGTATTGCGATCAAATGCTGCTTCCCGAAGGCGGAGAGTACTATGTTCAATACGCCGATGATATCATGGTATTGAAACAGAATATCGCCGCACGAATTATAACCGGGGAGTACAATATAAAGGAAGGAATCGAACTTTATAAAGGACAGTCCCGATCTTTCCACCGGGATGATATTCTCGTGGAGTTGAATCGATAGAGACGACGGGTGCCGGCCGCTCTTTTTTGACGGCTACCGTGGAGGCGGTGCTAGTTTTGATAGGGGGGGTCCATGGCGGGATTGACGAATTTATACCCGTAGTTCCTTACCGTCTCGATAAAGCTGTTTTTAGTCCCCAGTTTTTTACGTATGCGCTTTATATGGGAGTCGACTGTCCGGTGATAGCCGTCGTAATCGTAATTCCAGACGTCTTTGAGAATCTGATCCCGGCTTAGCGCCACACCATGATTTTCGACAAGGTATAAAAGCAAGTCGTATTCCTTTGGTCTGAGGTGGAGGGGTTTGCCCTTTATCGAAACATAATGCCCTTTTTTGTTGAGTTCAAACTCATCAAAGGTATGAATCTGGCGGTTACCGTTTCTTCGCCGCAACAGGGCGTTCATTCTGGCTATCAAAATTTCCGGATTGAAGGGTTTTCTTATATATTCGTCGATCCCTATCTCATATCCGTACAATTCATAGATATCTTCGTGATTGGAGGTAACGACAACAAGCGGTATATCGGTGATCTTTTTTATTTCCCGGCAGATAGTCCAGCCGTTATTCTGTGAGATGAGGATGTCGACGATGACAAGATCAAAGAGATTTTGTTTTTCCAGTTGTTCCAGCGATTGTTTTTTATTTTTAATATCGACCTGAAAACTTCCTTCATCTTCAAGATATTCGGCAATATGCTTTTTACTTTCGATATTGTCGTCGATAATCAGGATTTTTTTCATTGTTTACGTTCCCTTTTTTTACCAAATAACGTCTCATCTTCACATCGATGATACCCCTCATCATGTGTCGGCGTAACGCTCATATCCGTATGTCTTTTTATTTTACTCTACATTATACATTGAATAGAGAGGGAGTGTGTATTGTCAATAGGATAATTCTATATAAAGAATATACTATAAAACATGATATTTCAATAAGCTATTGCCGGTAAACACCCGATTTTTATACAATAAAATGCTATTGCCGGAATAGGGATTTATATATATGCTACCTGTAGCAATTCACCTAAAAACACTTAAAAGAATCGGCTGAATCACCCACTAAGAGTTTTCATGGTGATGCGGGAGGATAGGTTGCAGGTAACATCGATAGCGAAACTCCCTGCATTATTGAAGCGACATCGTTGTCGGCGTGGTTTTTACACACACAGCCTTCATTCGGCGTCTTTTCCCTCATACAAGAATTCATTACCATCGGCAAACAACTCCGGCACTCTTGTTTTTATGTAAAAAGAAAGAAATCTAAATTATATAAATAGTTTTCGGTTCAGTATACACGAATATTGTGATCATCGTGTGAACGAATGATGAACGTTCGATGTATAATTGTTCAACCCCCTGTACAAATGCGGGATATCATGGTATTGACGATTATTATAGAATGAAATGTTTACTCAATAATCATACATCCGGCATACGATGTTCATGGATCGATAATATCATATGAGATAAACTCGTATGATGTTTGTAAGAGAGCGGTATGGAAACGGTGATGGATGATGAGAGGGCAGGAAAACGTGATGAATGATGGAAAAAACGGAAGCAATAACCATATCTCCTTGTTCAGAAACGAATTGAAATACTATATCGGTTATATCGATTATGTACGAATCAGGGAGATACTTTCCAGATTCATGAAAACGGATTCGCATTCCAGATCGTTTGACGGCTATTGGATACGAAGCCTTTACTTCGATACTCCGGACAACAAGGAGTACATGGAGAAGATAATGGGTATCGAAGAGAGAAAAAAAATAAGATTGAGGCTTTATAATGTGGAGACCGATCAAATAAAACTGGAGATCAAGAACAAATACAACGATTATTTGAAGAAAGAGACGGCGTTTGTCACAAGGGAACAGGCATCGATGTTGATAAACGGCGTCAGGTCGTTTTTACTGAATCCCGGAAACCCTGTCCTGAACCGTGTCTATTGTTTGATGGCCGAACATTATTACAGCCCCGTCGTCGTCATCGATTATATGCGGGACGCGTTTGTCGAGGATTTCAACAATATTCGCATTACCTTTGACAGGAACATCACCGCATGCGCCACGGATTTCGATATTTTCAGACTCGATTTGCATCTGTTTCCTGTTTTCGAAAGCATGACTGTTGTTATGGAGGTCAAATACAATGTATTTTTACCCGCATGGTTGAAAATGGTATTGTCATGTATACAGACAGTCAACTCGGCAATCAGTAAATATTGTTACGGCAGGGAAACATATAATATTCTCTGATAATTGCACGTCCCATTTGCCTTGCACCGGTTGTTTTAATTATATTATATTATATATCCGTATTGAATATAAGAGCATTGTCGAGTAGTTAAAAAGATTATTTCTCTTTTGATTATGTGAGTCGTGAAACCAACGAAAGACTATTGAATCGTTGATGTTACACCTTTTTATTGAGGAAAAAGGAAAAGAGGAACGCGAGGTGGAAAAAAAATTATTTCCGGGAATTATCGATATCGTTACCGTTTATATTCCCGTCGAGCAGATGTTGTTCAATCAGGCAATCGCGATCATCGTGGCATTGATCATTTCATGGGTCTACAAAAAGACCTACTCGGGAATCATCTATTCCAAAAATTTCAATATCACCCTTGTGCTTATTACCGTGGTAACCGCGGCCGTGATGATGGTAATCGGGGGAAGCCTTGCCCTCTCCCTCGGCATGGTGGGGGCGCTGTCCATAATCAGATTCAGGTCAGCTATTAAAGATATACGGGATATCGGTTACCTGTTCTGGGGAATGTCCGCGGGTCTTGCCGCCGGGACGGGAAACCACACGATCGCGGTGTTGGGTACCCTCATCGTGGCGGTGTTAATGTTCATTTTCCATTATTATCTGGGTGAACAGTTTTCATATATCCTTATTGTCAAAGGTAATGGGTTTTCCGAAAATCAGCTTGAAACCGTATTCAAGGATTTTTCCCATAAATATAAATTGAAAATGAAAAACAGCGACTCCTCCGGTTACGAGATGATCTACGAAATCCAGATCAAGAAAAAAGAAGAACATGCGTTTGTCAGTAATGTGAAACAGCTTTCCGGTATCAGATCGATCAACCTGCTTTCGCATAAAGGCGAGATGATCGGATGAAAAAACCGGTACTGTCTTGGGGTATTGCCTGTGAAAAAAGAAAATAAACTCATCATTATTCTTTTATGCACTATCGCGGGGGTCGCCGTCTTAAGCATCTGGATTACCCGTCCGGCGGAAGGTGAAAGCGGGACTTCCGTCGTCAATCTGATGGGTGTCCTGCCCTACGATATATTGCATCCCGATACCATCATCACACTTCCGCCGGAACTGACGGAGGTCTCCGGTATATCGTATTACAGGGACAATATACTCGCCTGTATCGAAGATGAGAACGGTATCATCTATCTGCTGGATTATGAAAGCGGCGAGATGAAGGGGAATCACAAATTCGGCAAGGATAAGGATTACGAGGATATCGAGATAATGAAAGACACAATCGACGACATGGAGACAAAGATTTATATCCTTCTCAATACCGGAACGATCTATCGCATCAAGAATCTGGGGCTGGCGGATCAGAAAATAAAAAAATACCAGACATTCCTGTCATCGCGGGATGATGCGGAAGGTCTCTGCTACCACCGGGGATTGAACGCCCTCCTTATCACCTGTAAAAATCCGCAGTACCTGGCAGGAATGGACGAGCCCATTTATACTTTTGACCTCAATAAAAAAAGCATGACGGCCGTTCCGCTTTTTTCAATCGATATCGACGCGATCAGGGAAAAAGCTGAAAATCCTTTTCTCATAAAGGGGAAATTACAGCCTTCAGGGATTGCCGTGCATCCGGTGACGGGGGAAATCTATCTCATTTCTTCCGTCGAAAAACTTCTTGTCGTTATCGATACGGACGGGGCAATACGGTCCGTGACCGAATTACCCAGACAACTATTCTTACAACCGGAAGGGATTTGCTTTCTTCCCGGCGGAGATATGTTTGTGTCGAACGAAGGCCGCGGAGGACAGGGGAATATAATGAGGTTTCTATATCGGAAACAATGATTGATCGCTATAAAATAGTAAAAAACGAATTATCTTTTATCCATGAAAACACGATATTTATGAAGTACATAAACTTGATGGTTTCTCAAATATAAAAACCTACTGAGCCATAGGACAATAGCCCTATAAAGGTGCTAAATCTATAAAAATAGTCATAATAAAGTACTACTGTTTGAAAACGAACTAGTAAAAAATAATACTAAAAATATACCATTTGGTACAAAATTCATTCTTTATCATTATTGTGTTTTTCAAATTTTCAAGTATATTTACAACTGTTACTTTGGCGGAAGGGTATATGCCTGAAGCGTGGTAATTGATTGAAAGTAAAGTGATTTTTAAAGAGAAATAAAAAAATAGTGCTATTGAGCAACCATGCGGAATGCATGTCTAAACGCTCTCCATAAAAAAGACCATTTAAGGGTAGATACAAAAGATGCAGTGATTAATGTCAGGGGGGAAAAGGCATTAATCGGAAGGCGAAAAAAGGAGAAGTGTGTATGGCGGATATAAAAACATAACTTCCGATTTTTTCTTGTCTTGTATGCATAAGTTGAAAGCACATAGGCCAAAAGGCTGCCTTTTATGATGAAATGATATCATGAAAGGATGAGCGGGGTGCGCCATGTGCGATTTCATGAGGAGGAAGAAATGGTAAACAGAAACAGGAGTATAAAAGACCGTAAAATCATTAATCCCATATCTTCAGTCGATATAAAGGTGTTAAATAAAAAAGAGTTTAGACTTTTTCTCAATATCGAAAGAAACAGGGCGGACAGACTCAATAATGTCTTTTCACTCGTCCTCTTTGAAACCCATGAAGTATATAACAAAAAACAGATTCGAAGGATTATCGATACGTTGAAAAACCGTATACGGACCGTTGATGTTGCAGGATGGCTCGACGATCATTATCTTGGTGTCATTCTTCATGCGACAGATGGAGACGGGGCGTGGATGTTTGCCATCGATGTGGCAAAGAAGATTTATGAGGTTTCTCCCGCTCCGCCCTTTACAATTTTTACCTATCCGCATTCATGGTTCGAGAATGGTGATCCGAATGGAAATACGACCTCCGGAACCGGTGAACATGATGAGGAGAATAATGTCATCAATATATCCGGGAAGCAGGCTGTCCCGACCGGGACCACCCGCTGCATGAAGAAAGCGGAAGTGCTTAAAAGCCGGCTGGCGAACGTTTTTTCACGGGACATTCCTCTGTGGAAACGACTTATCGATCTCCTCCTGTCAGGGACCGCCCTTCTGTTGTTATCCCCTCTCTTCCTCCTTGTCGCCGCATATATCAAAATCGTGTCACCGGGACCTGTTTTTTTCAAACAGGAACGTATAGGGTATCAGGGCAACAAATTTACGCTTCTGAAATTCCGTACCATGCACCACAATATCGGTGTCAATGTCCATGCGCATCACCTGAAAGAACTCATCAACGGTGGTGATAGACCAATGACCAAACTCGACGGTAAAAATGATTCGAGAATCATCCGTGGAGGGAATGTGCTTCGAAAATCATGCATCGACGAGCTTCCGCAACTCATCAATGTTTTTTTGGGAGAGATGAGTCTTGTCGGACCGAGACCGCCGATCCCCTATGAGGTCAACGAATATACGAGATGGCATCGCTATCGATTCGATGTGCTTCCCGGTCTTACCGGATTGTGGCAGGTAAGCGGGAAAAACAGGCTGTCATTCAACCAGATGGTCAGGCTTGATATAAAATACGGTAAAAAGCTGTCTTTTTTATTTGACGTATTCATCATGATAAAAACAATCCCGACAATTATGGGATTAATCTTCGAATCGGTTATCGACAAGCTGAGACGAAACAGGGAACAACATATGGAGACAAAAGAAACCAAAAAGGAATTGAGTCTTCTTATTGCAGAGATATTTTCGCAGGAATAAGGCTTTGAAAAGACACCTTCTATTGCTTTTATAAGCGTTGAGTCGGTGTCTTTTTAACGTCTTATCGAAGCTATTAAATTTTCAGGTATCAATCATACGGTTAAAAGTATGCAGCGTGATGGTGGCTTATAAGCCATTCAGCGGCTATATAAGCCATACATCGATGATAAGGCCGTCTTCTTTATTGTTTTTGTAAATCTTCTGTTCCCATAATTCATCGGGATTTTTGCTGAAAATGATCACATAGCCGTCCGAGATCTTTCTTTCTTTCATCTGCACCGTCAATTCTTCCACTGACTTTCTCATCTGTTCCTTTAACGGCGGCTTGAAAAAATGAAGGTCTATCAGGTTTTTCTGGATCGATTGGCGGTAAGGCCATGAAATAGTCAGTGTCGTGAATTTTCTTCCGATACCGTACTCCCGCTGTATCTTTCCCCCGCCGTCGATAATTCGCTGCAGGAATGCCTGAAAAAAGAGGAATGCGCCGGCCTGCTGATAGCTGAACCGTTCCGCCCATCGTCTGAAATACTTGTTGTAAAAGTTCTGGAATGATTTGATTATTTTTCTCATGTTCAGCATCCCGTCTTCTTCGGAGAAGAGGTCGAGATCGTATCGTATGAGAAGTTGTGTGGAATAAATAAGTGATCGGGGAATGATTTCCTTGTATATTTCGTTTGCGATGCCGATCTGGCTGCTGCTTATTGTGATCAGACCGAGATCGTAGAGGTATTGAAAGTCTTCTTCCGATATATCCTGGAAAAACTCCTCACCGGTCAGCATCGGCGATATGATTTTTTTCACCCCCTCCTGGTTCAATTGCTCGACGAGATTCTGAAGATGTATTTCCTGTTTCTGGATAATGTTTTCCGCCGCTTCATCAACATCTCTTTCTTTTATTGTCGAAATATCCTTTTTCCGGGGTACCATTTCCGAACAAATTTCATACCCCAACGCATTGACGATCCACGGTTGCCCGGCCGTGAGCCGCCATATTTTATTTATCGCAGCCATATCGACTTTTATCTGTGTGTCTTTCGAATACCGGTGAAAGAGGGATTCGATATCGTCTTTGCTGAAATTGTTCAGTCGGAGTGATTTTGCCTCGATATTGAAAATGCTGCCGCCGGTGACGACGTTTCCCGGAGAGAGTTCGATTTTTTTGTAACGGATATCTTCCACGCAACAGAGTATCGCGCTTTGGGGAAAAAGCCGGGGGCGCTTGTCGTAGCCGGCGCGTAACTGGCGTAACAGGGCGGCAAGGATTTTCCCTTGCAGTGAATCGACTTCATCGAAAATAAGAATAATCGGTTTTAAGCTGTTTTTCGACCATTGAGTGAGGAGTTCGTTAAAGGCGAGATTCGGACCCCGCTCCTCGAGAAGATTGAACGCTATTTTTTCCGGCAGATAATCGTTCAGATAATCCCTGGCCCTTGAAGAGAGTTCCGATAAAATGCATTTCATGCTTTCCGTTATGTCATCGGCGGCGGTATAGCTGGATTCGAGGTTGATATACAGGCATTTATACTGGTCTTTCTGGTTGATATAATCCGTAAGGGCGAGCATGCACGAGGTTTTACCGGATTGACGGGGGGCGTGTAAAACAAAGTATTTTTTCTGTTCGATAAGCTTAAGGATAACGCTTAAATCGAATCTTCGAAGCGGATCGATACAATAGTGATCAAGTGCGTTGACGGGACCTGCCGTGTTAAAAAAATGCATAATAGGTATTTTAACCTAAAAGTAATGTTTTAGCAATCTTATCAGGAGAAAATTTCTCCTTTACGTGCTTTCTTCGGATTTTCAATTAGAATATGAGAGTGAAATCGAGGAATCGGTGATTGTCGTGAGTTTACATAAAGTGCATTTTTTAATATAATTGTATGCTATGAATGGCGACATGTATAATAATGCGGGAGAAAGCAAACCAAAAGAAAAAACAATAATGGAAATAATTCTCCATTATGTGGCGATTCTTCTCCGTTACAAGATATTCATCATTATTATTACAATTTTGTTTGCGGTCGGTGCTTTGACCATTACCATAATATCGATCATGCTCCCTTCCGAGATAAGTCCACTGCCAAATGAGTTTACCGCGGACGCCCTTCTTTTATTTCAAAAGGAAGATATCGGGCTGGATACACTCAGGCAGACAATGGGACTTGAATCCGCGTTTCCCCGCAGCAACTTTGATTATGGAAACCTGGCAATAAGGGTTATGTACAGCAGATCTTTTCTCGATGAACTTGCGGAAGAGTACGATGTTTTTGAAAAATACGGGATTGAAGACAGAATACAGCTTTATGCCCGGAGATCGATCACCGGCAGGTTGCAGGCGGAATACAGCAGGCCAACCTATGAGCTTTTTTTACTCTATGTGGACACGGACCCGATAAGGGCGTATGAAATTCTAAACGCGATCGTGCTGCAATTGCAGGACTGGTTTTTTAACAAACTCATTACCGCGCGCACAAATAAAAAGCTGCTTTATGAACAGAAATTAATAGAAATAAGAGAGGAAATAACAAGACTGGAGAGGCAAATCCTTCAAATTCAGAAGCAATATGGTGTCCTCTCGCTGGATGAACTGGCAACCCAGCAGGCGGAGATTATCGGGAGTCTCCAGTCGCAGCTTGTCGTCAAGGAAATGGAGATAAAAAACTATTCGAAAATAGCAACCATGCAGGATCCCCATCTTTCCAAGCTGAAATCGGAACGTGAAAATATCCTCGATCTCATCGAACAAGTCGAGAAAGGGCTGCCCGGGTATGACAGCTCGTTATTGCCGAAAAAAGACCTCCCTGAAATAGCGCTTGATTTCTCGCATCTTCAGCAAAGTCTTGATATTCAGAATCGAATTTTTGAAAACCTTTCCCAGCAATATGAAATAGCGAAACTGACGCTGGAAGCGGAACCGCTTTTTCAGGTAATCGAATGGCCGGAAGTGCCAAAGCAGAAATCGGGACCAAATCGAACGCTTATTATCATCGGGGCGACCTTCGGCGGATTCATCCTGGCTGTGGTTCTGGCTATAATTATTGATTTGATCAGGAAACAGCTGAACAAGCGGAAACAGATTTAGCGGCACCTGTCACGACCTGCTTTGCAGGTCTTCGGAGGCGGCCCGTAGGCATAACCTGCTTGAAAAGGTTGAATACGCTGTATAAGCTGAATCACGGCGGATGTTTTTACCGAGACGGTAATGCATATCCGGGTTATCGAGTCAAGGCTTGATGATTTCAATGTTCTCGATCAGAAGCGGCGGGAGATGCAGGTATCGTGTCGTTTTTCTTTTTTGTTCGATGTCGCTATACACCCGGTTGACCTGTTCTTCACTCAGACCGATCGTTTTTGCCACATTTATGGCGGGAATCCCGTTGTTCTTTCCATAAAGACAGAGATCCATTTTGTCGTACGGTAATGAGAAATAAAACTCTTCCTGTGACTGGGGCATTGAATAGGTATCGGTGGTGGGGGGACGCGATCTGATTTCTTCCGGAATTCCAAGAAAGGCAGCCAGCTGGTACACCTGGGTCTTGTAGAGGTGGGCGACGGGTTTGATGTCCGCGGCCCCGTCCCCGAGCTTGACGAAAAACCCCTGGTCGTATTCAAGACGGTTCGGCGTGCCGGCGACTGCGTAATTGAGTCGGTCGGCATGGTAATATTCGAACATTTTCCGCACGCGCTGCTTGAAATTGGATGCGGCGACTATACCGAGATATGCTTTTGATGTCAAACGTTTTTTTATTATCCGTCCGGAAGGTGCCTGGACGACGATGGAAAAAAGCCTGAGGTTTCCGGTTTCGACAATACCCGGCAGCACCAGTTTGGCTTTATACTCTTTTGTATATTCGGGAATGACTTCTTTTATTGCCTCATCCCGCTTTCGATAGCATCCCGCCGACTCCAGCGTTCCCGTAATGTCTTTCCGTATCGTCTCGATCCCGAGATAGTCCGCGACGAGTTTCCCTAACCGTAATGTATCGGGAGAAGATTCCCTTTCCGGAAGCAGCAACCCCAATATCCGGTCGGGACCGAGTGCTTTCACGGCGAGTGCGCCGACGACACTGCTGTCGATTCCCCCCGACAGGGCAACGACGAGTCCCTGCCGCTTCAGTTCCGTTTTGACATATTCTCTCAAGGTTTTTGTAATGTTCTCTATTGCTTTCTTTTCATCCAGCAAAAGACGTTCAAAACCGAATTCCGTTTTCATCTGTATCGTTACTCCTTGTTTTACTTGTTGCAGGTCATATCGACGATTTTCCTGAGTACCGGCATCTTCTTTTTGCGGAACATCTCACCCCCGTGTTTCATAAAATGATGATGGATAAGCATCGTCGATACAATGCCCACAATACGCATATTATCCGCATTACTCATGTTTACCCCTTTAGCGTTTCTGCATTTATCAAGTAAAAGCGCCACGGCATCCTCGCTGAATATCCCCGCCTTTTTTATCGCGTTCGGGTTTACTATATCGTCAAACCACTCGAGGCGGTGTCCGCCGAAAAAACTTGCCGCGTCCGGCGAATGATAGGGCTGCTTCGGCCTTTCAAGAATACTGTCCGGGACAAGATCGGAAAACGCCTTTTTGAGAATATGTTTTTCCCGCAGCCCGAGCAGTTTGCGCCTGGCGGGGAGATTATCGGCAAAATCGACGACATCACTGTCAAGGAAGGGAAACCGGCCTTCGACAGAGTGTGCCATGAGCATGCTGTCTCCCTGTGAAGAGAGGATATACCCGGAAAGCAGGGTCGTCATCTCGAGCCATTGAGCGCGAGAGAGGCTGTCCCATTTGACATGAGTGCGGGGCAACCGGCCGAGCAATTCCTGCGCGACATCGGTTTTTTCCATTTCACGCAGGAAATCCCGTGTGACAAGTCTTTTTATCATCATCGTTGTGTCCCATCGCGGGCGATGGGAAAGTCCGGGATCCGAGAGATCCAGGGATTTACCGTAAAATCGATGGGCGAAAGCCGGAATGCTTTGGGGCGAGCGGGACATCCATGGATAGAGTTTGAGGAGAATGTCGCGCCGTTTTGCGGATGAAGGATCCCTGGCGAGAAACTCCCGTACCTTCGCCTCCCTGAAAATATCGTATCCCGCGAACACTTCATCCGCACCTTCTCCGGTCACGACAACCTTGTAACCCGCTTTCTTCACCAGGCGGGAGAGAAGGAAAAGGGGCGCCGGGGCTGTTCTGAGAATGGGACGTTCGGTATGCAGGATGACATCGGGAAATATCCTGCCGATATCATCGACTGAAACCACGATATCCTCATGTTTTGTCCCGAGTCTTTTTACCAGTTCCCGCTGGTACGGACCTTCATCGAGTGCCATGTCACTGAATCGTATCGAAAAGGTATGAAGGGGTGTCCCGGTAAAATGTGTGATAATTGAGGCGGTAATCGACGAATCGAGACCGCCGGAAATAAACGCCCCGACAGGAACATCGCTTCGCGTAAAGCGCAACCGGCTTGCTTTGACGAGAAGGTCTTTCAATCGTTCGATATGTTCCCCTTCACTTCCTTCCCTCTCGTTATCCCTTTCTGCAAAATCAGGCTGCCAGTAAGGCTTTTCCGTGAATGAGCCGTTTTTCAGTACTGCGAAGTGGCCAGGTTTCAGTTCATACACGCCGTTGAACACCGTCCGCGGCGCGACGGGACACCAGAAAGTGAATACTTCATTCAGTCCGGCCGGATCGAAGGAGAGATCGACAAACGGACAAGCGGCTAACGCCTTGATTTCGGAAGAAAACAAAAATTTATTTCCGGTTTTGGTATAATAGAGGGGTCGTATTCCCAGACGATCGCGGGAAAGGATGAGGGTTTTCTTTTTCCTGTCCCACAGACTTATCGCCCACTGCCCGTTAAAACGGGAAAAACAGGACGTCCCCCATTGTTCATAGGCGTGAACGATGACTTCCGTATCGCTTTTTGTCGAAAAAGCGTGTCCCAGTTTTTTCAGTTCGGCGGCCAGTTCTATATAATTGAATATCTCACCATTATATATGACCCAGAGAGAACCGTCTTCGTTTGAAAGGGGCTGAGTTCCTCCCTGAAGATCGATTATCGAAAGGCGGGTATGGCCGAGTGCCGCATCATGGTCACGGAAATAGCCGCTTGAATCCGGTCCGCGATGAACGAGCCGTGACATCATGTTCAGCAATATTCCGATGTCCGGTAGTTCCGTGTTTTCCGTTACGACGCCGCAGATCCCGCACATTCTTTCTTTATAATCCTTTTTTTCCCTTTTTTGAGGTTATTTTTTCACGTATGAACTTTTCAATAGTATCCGCATTGTTGAGTATTTCGGGACATATCTGGTCATCGGCAAGCCGTATTCCGAAGCTGTCTTCAAGATACAGGGATGTTTCAAGCAGATAAAGGTCGTCCTTTCTAAAAGATCTATTGTTTTCGCAGTAGTCAGTTATATATTTTCTTATATTATTCATGCCGTTTCATACATACATGGAATAGACAAACTATTCTTCCTGTTTTTGTTATTATAAACGTAAATACGATTTTAAGGCAAACATTGAAAATATTTTTTTACAGGTGACGGCGGTAAAAGTCAGGATTTATATTGCACGGACGGGAGGGGATATCGATTATTTCAGATACCGGTCATAAACGGCAATTTGAGTCAACGATTCTTTTTCCTTGACACTCCTTTCCCACTCTGATAATGATGATATATCGAACATCATAAGGCCTCATAAAATGGTATTGAGAGGGCTTTTGCAAATGAATAGAATTTTAACGCAGGAATCTCTCCTGAAAGCGATTAAAAACAGGTTTCTGCAATCGATCGCGAGAAATTTTCCCGGTTCTACGACAATCAGGATATGGCTTCATAAGTTGCGCGGCGTAAAAATAGGAAAGGATGTCTTTATCGGCACCGATGTTCTTCTGGACACGGCACATCCGGAAAAGATTGTCATCGGAGACAGGGTGATCATCGGTATTCGTTCGACATTGATCGCCCATTTCGACAATCTCGGGGAAAAGCATCTGGCAAGCAGGAAACCTTCTCTGGTAATCGGGGACGAGGTTTTCATAGGGCCCGGAGTCATAATCATGCCGAACATTAAAATAGGGAAAGGTGCTGTGGTGGCCGCGGGAAGTGTCGTGACAAAATCCGTCCCGCCGCATACGATGGTTCAGGGGAATCCGGCGGCCGCTGTGGCAACGTGCGGCAAGTCATTGACACGGGACACGAACATGTGGGATTTTTACAGGCAATTAAAAACGGTCAAGAGAAAAAGATAGACGGCGGTTATTAATAAGGGATTGGGCATAGATAAAGCCGGTTTCAAACAGGACGTATCAAACGTTAAGTAAAACGATGCAGGTAGCGAAAGATGGAACAAAATGCCGGTTTTTATTAATGAAACTGAAAATTCCTGTCAGCCTTGACAAAATAATATTAAAAGGAAATACTTCTTTAATATTTTACCATTTTGATTACCGATATGGTAAAAGCTGACGTTATAAAGCGGGGTAATATACCGCCTCACTTTAAATACACATAAAAGGAAATAAAATATGGTAAATATCGGTATTGTCGGATGCGGCTATTGGGGTCCGAATCTCATCAGGAATTTCAGATCCCTCACCGATTGCCGGGTAATTAAAGTATGCGATAAAGATGATAAAAGACTCAACCATATGAAAGAAATCTATCCGGAGGTCGATACGACAACGGATTATAGCAGTCTTGTGGATGATGATCGTATCGACGCCATTGTCGTCGCGACGCCGGTTTCCACTCATTTCAAACTCGCCCGGATGGCTCTTCAAGCCGGAAAACATACATTCATCGAAAAACCGATGGCGGGTTCGACCGAAGAATGTCAGGCCCTCAACGACATAGCGCATGAAAAGTCACTTGTGTTAATGGTCGGTCACACATTCATCTATACGGCGACGGTGAGGAAAATAAAGGAGATTATCGATTCAGGGGACATCGGTGAGGTCCTGTATATAAAATCCCAGCGTCTCAATCTGGGTCTGTTCCAGAACGATATCAACGTCACATGGGACCTTGCCCCGCACGATATTTCCATTATTCTCTATCTCATTAATGAAAGACCCGTTTCAGTAAACTGCGTCGGGAAAGCGCACATTCATCCCAAAATAGAGGATGTCACCACCCTCACCATGGATTTCAGCAACAATTTTTTTGCCATTATTCAAAGCAGCTGGCTGGACCCCAGAAAAATACGCGAGTTTACCATTATCGGGAGTAAAAAGATGATCGTCTATGATGACACGGAACCCCTTTATAAAATAAAAATTTACGATCAGCACGTAAAGATTCCCCATCACTACGATACATTCGGTGAGTTTCAGTTTGCCTATCATTACGGTGACGTGTATATTCCCCATATAAAACAGACCGAACCGCTGCGAATCGAATGCCAGCAGTTTATCGATTCGATCGAAAAAGGGGAGCCTTCTCCTTCGGACGGTGAGGCCGGTATGCAGATTGTCAGGATACTGGAAGCCTCAACCGCGTCCCTGAAGGCCGAAGGAAAAAAAATAAATTTATAACGGATGGAAAACATGCAGAAGATAGCGGACGATGTCAGGTTGGGCAAGGATGTCAAAATATACGGATTTGTCAACCTTTACGGCTGTGAGATCGGCAGCCTGACCAAAGTAGGAACCTTCGTGGAAATTCAGAAGGGTGTGACAATCGGTGAACGGTGCAAGATATCGAGCCATACCTTTATCTGTGAAGGCGTGACGATCGAGGATGAGGTGTTTATCGGACATAACGTCACCTTCATCAATGACATATACCCGCGTTCCACGAATATAAACGGCGAACTCCAGACGGAGGACGACTGGATGTGTATCCCGACCCTTGTTAAAAAGGGGGCTTCGATCGGTTCGAGCGCGACGATCAAATGCGGAATAACGATCGGCGAGAGGGCGATTATCGGTATGGGAAGCGTCGTGACAAAGGATGTGCCTGCCGATACGATCGTCGCGGGTAATCCCGCAAGAATATTACGGAAAAGAAAAGAGAATGAATGATGATGAATGTTCCATTTTTAGACCTCAAAAAACAGTATGAATCGATAAAGACCGAAATCCATCAGGCGATACAACAGGTGATCGATAAAACCGCTTTCGCAGGGGGGCCCTTTGTCGAGGAGTTCGAGAAAGAGTTCGCCGCTTTCTGCGGAACCGATTATGCGGTGGGTGTGGGAAGCGGAACGGACGCACTCTGGCTGGCGCTTCTGGCGGCGGGTATCGGTGAAGGAGACGAAGTCATCACCGTACCCAATACATTTATCGCGACCGCGGAAGCGGTCAGTTACGCGGGCGCGACGCCCGTTTTTATCGATATCGATGCCAAAACATACACGATGAATCCCCGTCTGCTAGAAGCGGCGATAACGGAGAAGACGAAGGCGGTCATCCCCGTGCAGCTGTTCGGTCAGATGTGCGATATGGACCCGATCCTGGAAATCGCCGGAAAACACGGACTCGTTGTGATCGAGGACGCATGCCAGGCGCACGGGGCGGAGTATAAGGGGAAAAAGGCGGGTTCCATGGGATTGATGGGGGCTTTCAGCTTTTATCCGGGGAAGAATCTCGGTGCGTACGGCGAGGCCGGAGCAATCACGACGAATGACGGGAAGCATGCCGATACATGCAGGATGCTGCGGGACCACGGGCAGTCGAAAAAGTATTATCATTCGATGATCGGCTGGAATGCGCGGATGGACGGGATCCAGGGGGCGATTTTAAGCGTCAAATTGAAACACCTCGGGGCATGGAACGACAGACGCAGGGAAAACGCCGCCGCCTACAATGAGCTTCTTCAACATTTCGAAGGGATTGTGCTGCCGTATGAGGCGGAATACGGGAAACATGTGTACCATATCTATGCCGTCATGACGGAGAACCGCGAAGATTTTATGGATTATCTGAAAGGAAAAGGAATCTTCTGCGGAATACATTATCCGGTCCCGTTGCATATGCAGGACGCTTACCGGGGGCTGGATTGCGCCGGTAAAAGGTATCCTGTTGCCGAAGAATGCGCACGGAATTACGTATCGTTACCCATGGGAGAACATCTTGAAAGGGAGCAGATAGAATATACGGCGGGGATTATCAGGGAATATTTCGCGGCATCCGTATAGATGTGTTAATTAAGTCTTTTATACATTCACTTCTGCAAAATGAGGCCAGTTCTCTGGGTAAAACATGCCAGTATTGGTCTTTATAATTTGTTTTTATATAGTCAAGAAACTCGATATAGAAATCGACGGGATAATTGTTGATCCTTTTTTTATCGCCGTGAAATTGCAGATAATCGGGATGGACATTTACTAAAACCATGCCCCCCTTTTCCGCAATCCAGTCGACTTTTCGTTTCCACAAATCTATATCTTTATGCTTTAATAATATAAAAACGGTAAAATCCTGCGGGAGTGTATAAGGAATTTCGATGTAGGAATGCTGCCGGTAATTCTTGACCATGAACGGGTAGATTGTTTTCACGGCGTCGTTTTGAGGTTCTATGGGATCCGTGTCAAAGGTGGATGAATCATATTCGATGTTCAGATCATGCAGCCATTCGAGATTGTGGAAACTCGAAGGCGATGCGAAACCCGCACATTGATGTTTTTCCAGATAATGATTAATCAGCTTGACCCGTTTGTCGAATATTTCTTTTGATAGATACAGTTTGCCGTCATGCGTGAGACCATGTATGCCTGCTTCGAACCCCCTCTTCTTTATACCGTCTATCATCTCCCGGGTTACCTCGTATTTTTGAAACAACAGATTGTAGACGGATTTAAATCCAAGTCCGTCTTCAATATCGATGAGGTCATTGATTTTCCGGTACCCGACCTCCGATTCTATGTCGTGCCGCAACAGCACCGCAAACCGCTTTTTTTGAGGCCATCCGTGAAACCATTCCGGTTTTTTGTCCGCCGAAAAGTCGATCGGCCATATCGTTTTATATTTTCTGCTTTTATAAAACGCATAGAGTCTTCTTGCCGCAATCATGATCCTTTTTGGAATATAGGATTTACAGCAATAATAGACGTTATAAAAACTCTTCCGCGCGGCCGTGATTTGAATGTGACTTGTATTTCGATGATGCATAGGTTATTTATCGAATACGACACTATCACTTTTCTTGTTATGAAAAAACAACTTTACTTTAATTAAATATCCGGTGATAGTTAATTCTTTCCCCCTGTCATTATGTATACATCCCGGTTAATCAACGATCAAACATGTTAATTTCCCTATAAAATAAGCAACAATCCATATAAAAAAATTCTCAAACGAGTAAGTAAAATGTCGTTTTCAATACTATATGTTATATTGGATTTTTATGAAAATATCAAATACTATTATTTTATCACTTTGTAATGAAAGTCGTGAGATATCGGCATTTATTATCGTCAATAGCTAAAATTAAAAATCTTATGGCAATGCCCCTCCTTTGGGAAGCGTTTTTACCGAAACTCTTTCTTGATTTTGATATTTACATAGCGGCGGCGAGTCTCTATAGTGAGGGTAAAATCTTTTATGACGGGAATATTCGGTTACTATGGAATGTGTTGAGGTGATAAATCCATTGCAGTATACGGGCTGGAACGACCTTGTCCGTTCACACCCGGATTATACATTCTTTCATTCGACGTATTGGCTTGAGGTGTTGAATCATTCATATCATTATAAGCCCTTTTTTTTCATTTTCAAGAAAAACGACATGATAAGGGGAATCGTCCCGGTATTGGAAGTAAGAAATATAGTCGGGAAAAAAAACGGGATTTCCCTCCCTTTTTCCGATTATTGCCCCCCGCTTGTTTTTTCCGATACGTCTGATCTTGAAAAAATGATTTATCATATTCTCTCATATGCGAAAAAAACCGGATGGCAATATATCGAACTGCGCGACGTGATAAAGGAGGTTGCCCTGCAATATGAGGGGCACAGACAGATATACTATCACCATATCGTGGACCTTGACGATTCGTT
Organism: Spirochaetales bacterium; assembly: GCA_016930085.1. Taxonomy (NCBI): domain Bacteria; kingdom Pseudomonadati; phylum Spirochaetota; class Spirochaetia; order Spirochaetales; species Spirochaetales bacterium. The sequence goes on along the minus strand of JAFGHO010000018.1, from coordinate 73,051 downwards.
TGCCAATATCGTTTCGCGGTATAAATCCTGCAACAGAAGAAACATAGTCAAAGCGGAGAAATGCGGGGTCAAGATTGACTATCACACCAATCTGAACGGCTTAAAAGCGTATTATCGGCTGCATTGTAAAACGAGAAAAAAGCATGGAGTTCCTCCCCAGCCGTTTTCCTTTTTCAGAAATATCTGGAAACACGTTTTAAAAAACGGGAAAGGGGTTGTCGCGCTAGCGAGTCATGAGGAAAATATCATCGCCGGAGCCGTTTTCTTTCATTTTGGTAAGAAGGTGTTGTATAAATATGGTGCCTCCGATACTAAATTTAATCATCTCCGGCCCAATAATTGTATCATGTGTGATGCCATTAAAAAGTATCATGAAAAAGGGTATGCCAGCATGTCTTTCGGGAGAACTTCCCCGGACAACCGGGGTCTTCTCTCCTTTAAGGGGCAATGGGGCGCCGAAATAATGGAAATGAACTACCTGACTGTCGATGTGAGAAAAAAGGCCGGTGAACCGATACATTACGGCTCGAAACGGCTGGCCCGTTATATGAAATTGATCCCCGTTTCGCTTTTGAGGGTGATAGGAAGGTTCATGTACCGGTATATGGGGTAAGGTGCCTTATGAGCGATTCGTTTCAATCAAAGCATTCCGGATACACCGTTTCAATTATCCGGCTAAAATTTGAAAACATCTTTTTTGACGGCAGGTGATGGGATGATTGGCATAATTTGTTCCGATTCCGAAATATCGGTGGTCGAAGAACTATTTGAATTATTCAAAACACCATGGGAATTGTATCAAAAAGGTAAACGGTACCCTGTGGTAATGTGTTCGAAAAAGGTGCCCGAAACCGCGATCGATGCGCGATTATTGATCGTCTATTGTTCACGGGAGACAACGGGGGGGATGGGAAAGCGTATCGGCAGGCGCTACGATACGGAACCCGTGAGGTTGTCGGGATATGGTCTGAGCGTCCCGTTATACGGGTCTGTGGTGACATTTACCGGTGATTGTTCTTCCAGACTGTTGCTTGAGGAAACAAACGAGCCGGTAATGATGAAGCGGGAGAAAGCCGGTATGATCGTCCTGCACATCGGATTCAATCTTTTTGACGAGATCTCCCGGCTTCTGCTAAAGGGACAGCCCGTCGGGAACGCATGCATCCCTGTGCTGGATTATCACATCATGCTGCTTAAGCTCGTCATTCTCGATTACGGGAGAATACCTGTTATCGAAATTCCACCCGTTCATCCCCGTTATTCCTGTATGGTCGCCCTGACCCATGATGTCGATTTTGTTTCGATCCGAAAGCACTTCCCGGACCTGACCTTCATCGCGTATCTCTACAGGGCGACGATCGGTTCTTTGCTCGATGTGGTGAGAGGAAAACGGACGGTCCGCCATCTTGTCAGGAACCTGATTTCCGTTTTTTCACTTCCTTTTGTGCTTGCCGGTGCGGTAAAGGATTTCTGGAATCAATTCAAGGAATATGTGAAACTGGAAAAAGGATTGACATCGACGTTTTATGTCATCCCGTTCAAAGGCCGTACGGGAAAAAATCAGAATGCCGGTAATGTAAAAAGACGGGCTTCCAGGTATGATATCGACGATATCGGGGATGAGATTATGTATCTGGATACCTGCGGCAATGAGGTGGGGGTTCACGGCCTTGATTCCTGGAACAGCGAATCGTCGGCGCAATCCGAACTGAATCGCGTTCGTGAAATAATCGGAAGAGACCGGAAGGTCGGGATTCGCATGCACTGGCTGTTTTTTAACGAAAACACTCCACGTCACCTTGAAAGGGGCGGTTATTTTTACGATTCCAGTTACGGCTATAACGAAACCGTCGGTTTTCGGGCCGGAACGTCCCAGGTATTCCGTTTTCCGGGCGTATCCGGGCTGTATGAGCTACCGATGCACATACAGGATTCGACCATGTTTTATCCGGGAAGAATGAATCTTAAGGAAAGCGAAGCATGGGCATATTGCGAACATATATTCAACGAAGCGGCTGTTTTGGGCGGTGCCGTTACGGTCATCTGGCACATGCGAAGCATCGCGCCCGAACGGTTATGGGATAATTTTTATAAAAGACTTCTCGACTATTTAAAGGCAAGGAAGGTATGGGTAACAAAAGCACTCGATATCGTTATGTGGTTTCATGCAAGAAGAAGCATCTCCTTTACAAATATGACGTTGGCGAATGATCTTTTCACATGTGATATCGAGTATGAAAATAGCACGGCAGACAGCCGGGTGCTTGAAAACACGCATCAGATCAGGTGTTACCGTCCGGGCGGGGCGAAGACACCTGTAGACACGGAGACACTTAAAAATTATACTGTTATACCGTGGGGGAGTACGATAAGCGTCTCCCTTGACTGAATTGACCGGAAACGGCGGTTGGATCATTAGCAAGAGGTAACAGTCATGGATAAAATCAGGTTTGCTGTTGTCGGATGCGGCAGGATTTCGAAAAGACATTTTGACGCACTCATCGATATCAAGGAAGCGGAACTGGTCGCGGTGTGCGACAGTCAGAAAAAGAGGGCGGTCCAGGCCGCCGAATATTGCGGCAATATTCCATATTACCTCTCGTATGACGAGATGCTTCAAAAAGAAGCTGTCGATGCGGTGACGATATTGACGCCAAGCGGCTTCCACCATACACATACCATTGATATTGTCAGGAAATATCACAAGCATATTGTCTGCGAGAAACCGATGGCATTACAGCTCGACGACGCCGATGAGATGATCCGGATCTGCGATGAATACGGGTGCAGGTTGTTCGTCGTCAAACAGAACAGATACAATCTGCCGGTCGCCAAACTCAGGGAGGCGGTGGAAGAGGGGAAATTCGGCAGGATATTCCTGGGAACGATCCGGGTCCGGTGGATGAGAAAACAAAGTTATTACAATATGGATCAATGGCGCGGCACATGGAAACTGGACGGCGGCGTTCTCGCGAACCAGGCTTCCCACCATATCGATCTTCTGGAGTGGATGCTCGGAGAACCGGTCTCGGTAATGGGGAAAACCATGAATTACCTTACCGATATCGAAGTCGAAGATACCGCCGCCGCGATTATCAAATTCAGAAACGGCGCGCTGGGTATTATCGAAGCCACGACGGCCACGCGCCCCCTCGATCTCGAAGGCTCGATTTCGATCCTTGGAGAAAAGGGGACGGTCGTCATTGGGGGATTCGCCGTCAATAAAATGATTACCTGGGAATTCGAAGATCAGAGTGAAGAAGAGAAAAAAAAGGTGTTGACCGATTATGCGGAAAATCCGCCGAATGTATACGGATTCGGTCATAAACGTTATCTGGAAAACGTTATCGACTGCATTATCAACAACAGGCGGGCCCTCGTCGACGGCATTGAAGGTCGAAAATCCCTTGAACTCATCAACGCGATCTATGAATCGGCTGAAACCGAAAGGGAAGTCAATCTTCGGTTCGTGCCCAAAAAATCACGATTGGGGAAATAGAATGAAAGAATCGGCGGTCGTTTACGGAAATGTCACTATCGGCAAGAACGCGAGCATCGGCGAGTTCTGTGTTATCGGTGTCCCGCCGGCCGGAAAGGCGGAGGGGGAACTGGAGACGGTTATCGGCGACAACGCCGTAATCAGAAGCCACACGGTTATTTACGCGGGCAATAATATTGGAGATAACCTGAACACGGGCCACCATGTCACGATCCGGGAGTCGAATACGATCGGCGACAATGTCAGTATCGGAAGCCTTTCCTGCATCGAGCATCACATCAGGATCGAAGACGGCGTTCGCATACATTCCCAGGTCTTTGTCCCCGAATATTCCGTATTGAAGACCGATTGCTGGCTGGGTCCCAATGTCGTCCTGACGAACGCGAAGTATCCCCGAAGCAGAAATGTCAAACAAACCCTCGCCGGACCCGTCATTTGCGAGCACGCGAAAATCGGAGCGAATGTGACGGTGCTGCCCGGCAGGACGATCGGCAGACACGCACTTGTCGGTGCGGGGGCCGTTGTGACAAAAGACGTTGAGGAGGGATCGGTCGTAGCCGGGAACCCGGCCCGCAGCATATCTCATATCCGTAATATCGGGGAATATGAAATTGAAGAGGGAGAATGATGTCATGAAGGTTCCTTTTATGAATCTGCGGGAAAGCATCGATGCGATCTATCCCGAGATTATGGAAAAAATAACGTCACTTATCGACAACTCGCAGTATATCGGGGGCAGGGAAGTCGAAGCCTTTGAAGAAAGTTTCGCAGGATTCTGCGGGACCGGTTACGCCGTCGGGTGTTCGAACGGGACGGACGCGATCAGGAATACCCTGATAGCCCTTGGTGTCGAGCGCGGGGAGACGGTCCTGGTTCCCGTCAACACCTTTATCGCGACCGCAGAAGCGGTCACCGGCATGGGCGCCGAGGTCGGGTTTATCGATGTCGATGAACGTACGGCAACGATCGATCCGGCGAAACTCGAAGCATATTGCGAACGAAACAGAAATAAACGGATCAAAGCGGTCATTCCCGTTCACCTCTACGGACAGATGGCGAATATGCCGGAAATATGCGCCGTTGCGGAACGGTACGGTCTTTTTGTCATTGAAGATGCGGCACAGGCGCATGGCGCGGCATTGGGGGGACGAAAACCGGGCTCTTACGGGGACGCGGCGACATTTTCCTTTTATCCGGGTAAAAACCTCGGCGCCTTCGGCGATGCCGGGGCGATTGTCACCAATGATGCCGAATTATACAAACGCTGCAAGATGCTGGTCGATCACGGCCGCTGGAAATCAAAGTACGAGCATTTTATCGAAGGATTCAACAACAGACTCGATACGATCCAGGCGGGGATCCTGTCGATCAAATTACGGCATCTTGCTGATTGGACAAATATCAGACGGGAAAAAGCGGCGATGTATGTGAAGCTGCTTGGAAATAACGGGAACATCACGCTCCCTTATGTCGCGCCTCAGGCGGAGCACGTCTGGCATTTATTCGTCATACAGATAGAAAATCGGGATGAGATAAAGCAAAAACTCTCTGAAGCCGGTATCTCCTGCGGTATTCATTATCCGATCCCCCTCCATTTGCAGCCCGCCTATCGATACAGGCAGTATAAAAAGGGTGATTTTCCTGTCTCAGAAAGGCTTTCTCAACGTATTCTCAGTCTGCCATTGTGGCCGGAAATAAAGGCGGAACAGATTGAATGTGTCTGTGATGTACTGCATTCAGTATACCGGTAACGGTACTATCGGTGTCATCGAGATTGTCACACGGCCGTCGTTACCAGCATATTCCGTAGTAATCGGCTTTTATTTCGGATGTATCCTCGACAATCCTTACAAGATCGATGATGACTTTGGGCTTTCCGGCTTTCCGTACAACATTTTTAAATTCTTCGGATTTATTTGCTATCACCAGTACATCGGCATCCCGTATGAGATCCTCTATTTTTTCTTCCATAAGCGATGATATATGCGGAATTTCTTCTTCGATATATTGCTTGTTTGCGCCTATCAGGCGGGCGATGGAGACATTTTTGTCATATATTTTGACCGTAAGACCTTTACCTATAACCGTTTCAATGACCTCGACGATGGGACTTTCCCGCAGATCATCCGTCCCGCTTTTAAAACTCAATCCTAGAAAACCGATCACTTTCCCTTTATATTCCAGCAATTTGTTTACTGTTTTTGTAATCTGCCTTTTATTACTGGATAATATGGAGTTCAGCACCGGTGTTTCCAGATCGAGCAATTTCGATTCGTAGGTCAGCGCCCTCAGGTCCTTCGGCAGGCATGATCCGCCGAAAGCGAATCCGGGTTTCAGATAGGTGGGGGCGATATTGAGTTTCGTGTCCGAACAGAATATATCCATGACTTTATGACTGTCGATTTCAAACTCTTTACAGATGTTCCCTATCTCATTTGCATACGCGATCTTTAAGGCATGAAAGGTATTGTCGCAATATTTGACCATTTCCGCTATTTTTATGGGGACCCTGAATGTTTTTACCTGAATTTTTCCGTATATGTTTTCGACAACATCACCGCTTCGTGAATCGAATTCCCCGATTACATTCTTCGGCGGGTTGTAGAAGTCATAGACGCTCGTTCCCTCTCTCAGAAACTCCGGGTTCATACAAACACCGAAATCGGTTCCTGCTTTTTTACCCGATGATTTTTCCAGAGCGGGTATGACGATATTTTCCACGGTACCGGGAAGGACGGTACTTCTTACGATGACGACGAAATATTTTGATATCTCTCTCAGTGCTTCGCCGATCTGGTGACTGACATTCATCACCGCCCTGAACTCGAGGCTGCCGTTTTTTCTCGAAGGCGTACCGACACAGACGATAGCAACATCACTCTTCTCAACGGCGGATACGGTATTCGTTGACGCGCTCAACGCGCCTGAGGACACCACTTTTTCGATCAATGTATCGATATCTTCTTCAATAATGGGGCTTTTGCCCTCATTGATCATTGTGACTTTTGTTTCATTGATATCGACACCGATAACCGTATGTCCCAAATCCGCCAGACAGGCGCCGGATACACATCCGACATACCCAAGACCAAAAATACTTATAGTCATACTTTTCATCTCTTTAATTTGATATTTTCCAGAAAACCGTTGAACATGTTTTCGATGGAAGCATTCTTTATAATATCCGCCCTCGCCTTTTTACCGAATTCCGCCCTGATATGATCATTCTCAAGAAGATATAACAGTTTTTCCTTCAACGCCGCGATATCGTTTTCTTTTACCATAAAACCGTTTCTTCCATCAACAAGATAATGTATTTCCGGCGGCTGTTTCCCTTCTTCCGTGATCACCGGTAATCCCCAATAAAACGCCTGGTTTAATCCGAGCCCGACATGTCCGGGGATGATAAAAACATCCGACATTTTGAATATTTTACTTATTTTATAATGACCCGGATCATGGATTTCTCCCAGATACATCGTGTTTTTTTTGTTTATCATGGATTTCATTTCATCGTTAAAACCGGAACCGACGAGCACGAGTCCGTAATCGGGATTGGTCAGGGTATTGAATATCCGTATCGCATGATCGGCCCGTTTCCTGCCTTTGTTGATTTCCATTCTTCCGACAAAGAGAGCGACCTTTTTGAACGGGATATGCAATTCTTTTTTTATCGTTTCTTTCGATTCCGTTATATCGGGAAAATCGGCAAAATTGATCGTATTGTTGGCGAACGTGACTTTATGATGGTTTTTGGGCTTAATAAAATCGAGTTCTTTTTTCGAATAAAGGATAATACCGTCGACCTGATTATGGGTGTGGTAATAAAGGGTGTTGACGATGAAAGAGTCGGGATTATCCAGATTTTTCCCTTTTGTCCAGAATATAACGGTAATATGCCTGGATTTCAGCCAATAAATAAGCGGGAAAATGATCAGATCCCTCAGATGCAGAAAGAAAATGACGAAATCGGGTTTTATTCTGTTTATTTCTTTTCTGTACAGATGAAATTTAAATGGTATTTCCGCGAAATCAAATTTAATCGGGTGGGTATTCTCCTTCTGAAGCATATCCGCCCGAACGATGAACTCATACCCGTTTTTCCTGAAATTATCATAAAAATAATTATAGACGCTTACCCTGTAATGCATGAGTTTGTTTGATATGAGTAATATCTTCTTCACGTGCCGTATACTCCCGTCCGGTTCTTTTCCCTGAATGTAATCATGAATTGGTAAGATTATTCCTATAAATGACTGACATTATCGATACAGGTTCTCATCGTTTCACTCATCAAATTATACAAGGTCGTAATGTCTGTCAATAGTGATTTCACTTAATATTTGATGAATGTGGAAAGATGTGATTTTTATGTATGTGGCGGATACATGTTGATGCGGCTTCATTGGTATATGCGTGATGAAACCGGAATTAAAAGCAGTTTGTGATGAATACAGGTGATATATATTCATGACCACCGATATGTGCTATACTACTTTCCATGGATCATATTACCGTATGTATATGCACGTATAAAAGACCGCAGCTGCTCGATCGACTGCTTGAAAAACTATTATGTCAGAAGACGGAAGCGCAATTTACATTTTCCACGGTTGTCGTTGATAATGACGGCGCCCGTAGGGGTATGGAAATCGTTAAAAAATACAGTACGGGGGACAGGCTTGCTATAGAATATTTCAATGTCCCGGAGAAAAATATTGCCCTGGCACGAAATACCGCGATTCAGAATGCGAGCGGAGATTATTGTGCGTTCATCGATGATGATGAGATACCGATCGATACCTGGCTGTGCAATCATTATAACGCGATCAAGCGGTTCGATGTCGTAGCGGTACTCGGCCCGGTTCTTCCTGAATTTGAAAAAAAACCGCCATTGTGGATGGGGAATGGCAAAATTTTCGAGAGACCCCGACATGAAACAGGGACGTTTATTCATTGGAAAGATACACGAACCGGAAACGTCATCATTAAAAGGGAGATCTTCGATGACGCTGCTCATTATTTCAACAGGGAACTCGGTGAAGGCGGGGAAGACGTTGATTTTTTCAGGCGGCTTGCCGCGGAAAATTTCACGTTCCTATGGTGTGATGAAGCGATCGTTTATGAGTATGTTCCTTCGGATAGAATGACGTTACGATATTTTTTCAAACGCGCGTATTTACGAGGAGTACTTTCATTTACCAATAATAAAAAAGAAACGACACGGTTTCAGAAAATAAAGATATTGTTGAAATCGATGACGGCAATTATCCTTTATATACTAATGTTACCCTTTTTATTTTTTATTAGTGTTCATCTGCTTGTCAGGTATCTGATTAAAATAACAGATCACTTCAGCAGATGTCTTGCAATTCTTGGAATTATCAAAGATATTAAGCGTGATTTCTGAATAGTATTTGATATATAATTGAGGCTGTTTTAGAATCGCGATTCCTTGCTTATAGATATTTCGGTCCAAACCCCGGATGGTGAATTAAGCAGATTATGAAAGTGATACAATATGAACAGTAGCGGACAATCCAGATACAGCCATTATTTTAATGCCGATCATCTGCAGGACGGTTTAAACAAAAAGGCCATCAAAGGAGGCGGTATAACGGTTATATCCCGTTTTATCGTATATCTTGTTCAGATGGGGGGGACAATAATCCTCTCGCGAATATTGGCTCCCGAAGATTTTGGTTTGATTGCCATGGTGACGTCGCTGACAGGGTTTTTTATGGTTTTTCAGGATATGGGATTGAGTGATGCGACAATTCAAAAAAAGGATATCACTCATCAACAGGTAAGTAATTTATTCTGGATTAATACATTATTCGGATTTGGATTTGCGGTATTAACAATCGTATTTGCACCGGTTATTTCATTGCTTTATAAAGAACCCAAGCTTACGATGATAGCCGTTATCTTTTCAACAAATTTTATTTTCCTCTGTCTGTCGATCCAGCACCAGGCTTTGCTGAAACGTGGGATGTTTTTTAAAAGGGTGGCTGTCGTAGAAATAGTAGCAACATTTCTCAGTTCAGTCATCGCGATAATAGCCGCAATATTGGAATTCGGCTACTGGGCTATTGTGATTCGATTTCTGCTGTATAGTTTTTTCTATCTTGTCGCCATCTGCATTGTAAGTAAATGGGTTCCGTCAAGGCCGTCGAGAAAAACCAGTGTGAGATCGTTTTTATTATTCGGTGCGAATTTAAGCGGCTATTATTTTATGAAATATTTTTCGAAAAATATCGACAAAACCCTGATCGGGTGGAAATTCGGCGCCCATGAGTTGGGATTATACAGTAAAGCATACAGTCTTTTTCTCATGCCGTTGAATCAGTTGATATTCCCTTTGCAGAATGTAGCTGTCGTTACGTTAAGCAAGCTGCAGGATGACCACCAGCGTTTTATACGTTATTTCCTGAACGCCATAGAAACAATATGCATACTCACGACACCGTTTTGTTTTTACCTGAGTATAGAAAGCACAGATATTATCAGAATGATCATAGGCGAACAGTGGTTTAAAACGGGAGAAATTCTCTCTGTTCTGGCTGTTGGCGCCGCAATGCAGATTTTATATGGAACCCAGGGTTGGCTTTTTGTTTCTCTGGGAAGACCGGACAAATGGTTCCGCTGGGGTATCCTTGATTCAATCTTGAATATTGCTTCGTATATTATCGGGTTGTTTTTTGGCGTGATGGGGGTCGCGGTTGCATATATCATTGTCATCTATATACTGGTTTTTCCGGGAATGCATTATGCGGGCCAAGAAATAGGCTTGAAAGTTTCTATGATAATCAAAACTATCTGGAAATATTTTGTCTGTTCAGCAATCGCCGCGGTAATATGTTTTATATTGCTTAATTTTGTCTTTTCCTCCTCAAATCCTCTCATTAATATATTGTACACATTACCGGTATTTATCGGAGTGTATGTTTTAACATTGATCATATTCTTTCGGGGAGTACAACCGTTCAGGCAGGTTATGTCGCATTTTCTGAAAATGATCGATAATAAATAGACTTTTTTAAAAAGTTGAATGATGAGGGATTGAGTTGGAAAGGGTTACGTTTTAAAATAAAGTTAACATCATTTTACAGACAACGGTAATGGTATTTTATTTTCTTGGGTATTTTTGGCATACATGGTATAAACAATAAAAAATAGTAAAGGTTGTCATCTATGAAATATGCTGATATCAGACAATTATGCTTCGAAAGCAAGGGGAAATTAATTAGAAAAATTTCTGTTAGAGATGAGTGGATATTCCCTGTCAAAGATCCTGCTGAAATAATGGAAGAGATTAAAAAAAGGAAATTGAAGGCGGATATTTTGACGGTCGTCCAGAATATAGAAGAAACGGAACCGAAATATCTGTATTATAGAGAACCGGACAATATAGCAGCCCTGCCGATCTCAACATACGAAGATTGGTTTTCCGGTCAGATCCATACAAATGTACGCAACAAGATAAGAAAATCGGAAAAAAAAGGAATAAACGTCAAAATTGAGAAATTTGATGATAATCTCATTCTGGGTCTCATGGATATATTCAATGAGACTCCCATTCGCAGGGGGAAAAAATATTCTTATTTTGGAAAGGATTTTAGTACCGTCAAAAAGGGTTGGGCGACCGATCTGGAACGAAGTGAATTCCTTGTCGCGTATCACGAAAAAGAAAAAGTCGGATTCATTAAATTATGTTATGGAGACGAATACGCAAGAACGAGCGGAACAATCGCTAAAATATCACATCGCGACAAATCCCCCATGAATGCGCTTTTTTCCGCCGCGGTAAAACGTTGTGCAGAAAAAGGGTGTTCTTATCTTGTTTACGGAAAATTCGTCTATGGTAAAAAAGGCGAAGATTCATTGACGACATTCAAAAAATATAATGGATTTCTCAAAATAGAGATTCCGCGATATTTTATTCCGTTAACCTTTTTGGGCGACCTCGCAATAAAGACTGGATTACACCATGGCATGAAGGCAATGATACCTAAATTTATTTTAAATTTCTTTCTTAACATGAGGACATCGTGGTATAAAACAGTAAAAAAGAAAAGGACCGGGGAGTGAAAAAATAACGGGATTGGATAAAAAACAGTTAAATATTCGAAAGAATAGGTATAATATAGGTCGAATAACATTTATTGAAAAGAAGGGATATGGATTTTAAAAGATGAGTCATGCTTCCTTTTGGAACAGGTTATATAATAAATACAGAAGGATACGGTCCACTTTTTTCTCTAAACGATCCACCCGATTTCTATTGGATAAACCGCTTATTTCTTTTACGTTCGACGATATTCCCTCATCGGCGTTCACTGAGGGCGGAGCGATACTGAGAAAATACGGTTTACATGCGACGTTTTATATCTCTCTTGGTCTGCTTGGCAAAGAGACGCCAACGGGGAAAATAATCTCTGTCAATGATTTGAAAAATATTGTATCGGAAGGGCATGAAATAGGATGTCATACGTTTTCACATCTTGATGCATGGCATACAAATACGAAAGACTTTGAAGAAGCGATAAAAAAGAATCGTGATTCTCTCGAGACATTATTACCGGGAACATACTTCCGGACGTTATCCTATCCAATAGCCGTACCAAAGCCGCTGACAAAGCGAACGGCCGGCAGATATTTTGTTTGTTGTCGCGGCGGCGGGCAAACGAATAATCGAACTGCGATCGATTTCAATCTCCTAAAAGGTTATTTTATCGATAAAAGAAATAATAAAAATCTGCAGGAGATAATGAAAATGATCGACAAAAATCGTGTTGAACGTGGATGGCTTATCTTCGCTACCCACGATATCGGCGATCAACCGACACCTTTCGGGTGCGGCGCAGGTGTATTTGAAAAGATCGTTCAATATTCAATTGAATCGGGCGCGACAATCCTGCCTGTAGTGAAAGCGGTTGAAATCGTTCAAGGTCATCATATGTAGCAATTGTCGCCATGGGAACTATCAAAATTGTTCCAATAGAAGGCGACACGTCAGTTCTATTGAAAGGGCGGTGTTTATTTCTACCGTATAATTTTTGTATCCCTTCAAATGATCGTTTACCATTTTTTCAATAAACGCTTTATTGAAAAAAGACCGTGAGAGTGTTTTCTGATCAAGCAGTATGTTAAGATAGTCCGAACAGGTATCCCTGATAATCGGTCTTAAATGATAGTATTTATGCCATCCCAGAAAAATCTTCTCCAGGTGCCGGTGCCCAAGAATATACATGAGTTTTGACAGAAATTGGGGCATTCCGTAATTGAAATAATATTCCATTTTAAAAAGAAATTCGTAATATGCGTGCCGTATGAACGATACCGGGAAGATGGAATTTCTTTTAATACCCCTGTCCGATATCATTGCGCCCAATTCTTTGTTTCCGTCAAAAATGAGTTGGAGTAACAAAGCCCTTTCATCAATTGATTGCGGCTTCCGGTATGCGACCTCAATGAAATCGTTGTCGGTAAACGGAGAGCGTACCATCAATTGCGTCGCCTCCAGTGAGAAGGAATTATAATGATATAAAGGTAATTGTTTGAAAAGGGTAAAAGATAAATCCCGTCCGTGTTTAATCGAACGGAAGCTTTCTGCGGCGAGGTTAATATTTTGACGCATATCGTATGAAAAAAGGCCGCAATCGGGAGGATTGAATTTAAAATTACTTACTTTCCTGATTATTTCACTTCCATAATTTCCCGTTAACCGAACAGGCGCGATTTCCCTTGCCATTTTATTGACAAAAAGCATAGCGGCGCCATTGAGATTCATATTTCCGTCCGTAACAAATATCGTTTTTTCGACAAGGTCGGGAAATTCTTTTAAAAAGCCGTCATCGATACGCAATGTTTGATGGCGGAGTCCGCAGGCACGGGCTATTTTTCTGGCGATTTTAACATCATAGCTATCTCTGTAAAACCCGCCGAATGTATAGCATTCCGGTTTCATCCTGTCTGTATCGATATATGCCATGATCATACGCGTATCCAGCCCGCCGGTTAATGAGATAGCAACGTTTTCTTCGGGCTTTATATAACGGGGCAGAATTTTCCGGAATGTTTCTTTCAGTTTTGTATAATAGCGGCTTTCATCGAGGACAGGTTGATCTTCCCACGATCGCGGACTGAAATAACGTTCCTTTTTAACATGTTCAGCCTTGATAAACGTCCATTTTGATCCGCATTCCAATGTTTGTATGTTGGAGAATATGGTGTTATTCTCCAGCGCGCATCCCAGGGAAAAATATTCTCCCAGATTTTTTTCTTCAAGACGGCGCGTTTTTTTTTGCACGCGTAAAATGGATTTTGCCTCGTTTGAAAACAGGAACTCATCGTCGTCTGTATATGCATAAACACGCTTCATTCCGAATCTGTCGTTAAAAAGGATAAGCGTTTGCCTGTTGAGATCGACAAGAATCCCGCTGAAAAAGCCGTTTAATGTTAAATAAAAATCATCCCCTTGCTCTTCATAGAGATGAATCAGATAACTCGCATTCGAGGCATCGAACATATGCTGTTTCTTCTTGAGGTGATCGAGCAGGGCATTGTCAATATAATTTTCACCGGAGAAAAAAAGCAATAAATTTTTTGTTTCATTCGTCACCGGCAGACAGTCATCGAAAGACCCCCGATGTGAGACCCAGCCGATATATATTCCATCATTTTCATTTATATATGTACCTGAATTATAAAAAGACTCATGCATCATCGCGTTCGTCATTTCCAGAATTCGCCGTTTGTTTTGACTATTATTGGCCTTTGAAATAATTCCTGATATGCCAGGCATATTTTTCTCCTTAACTATTAACGGATTATTGCCGTTTATCGGGTTATTATACAGCTTACAATAAGGATAATATATTTGACATTATGAGAATTCTGTTTATGGTTATACAGGACATATAAAAATACTTAAAAATAGATGGTAACGCCAAGGACCGGCAGATATTGTTTGCCCAAATCGACTGTCATTCCCATTTCGTCAAAGACGATAAGCAACCTGTATTCTGCAAAAAACGAAAGATATGCTTCTGTTCTGATTTCTACGCCAAGGACACCGCCGATATGATAATCCAGATAGAACTCTTCATTCTGGTTGAGAATTTCAAAGCCGCCCATACCGCCTAAATAAGGGGATGCCTTGCCGCTGGTAAAATGGTATTCTGCTATACCGCCAAGGCCAAAAGAATAATAGTTGTTCACATCATCTTCTGCATCGGTAAAGATATTAAAATAGGTAACACCACGAAAAGCCAGTTTACTTGAAAACCAGTACTTGAGACCAAATCCCGAAATGATGCCGTCGGAATAATTTGTAACAAACCGGTAGATGTTTTCTATTTGAAAAATAAAACCGATTTCGTGTTTTTCCGGTTTTTTTGCCGCCGGTTTTTCGGCCAACCGTTCGGCTGTCTGTGAGAAAAGAGCGGCATTGAAGATTAAAAGTATGCAAAATATACTGATTATTTGTTTCATAGTGTCTCCTTTATCATATAATTTTAATGCCGGAAAGACTTCACAAGCCGATTTGATTTATTCAATAACAGACTATTATATCTTCTGAGCAAAGTCAAGCATAATTATTGCCATTTATTTCCCGTACGCACATCAAAAGCCTTATTGACAAAAGGGTCATTTCACGTGATTTCGATGAGGTGGGGCTGGAAAGTTGGAAACATCGCTGCTGAAAGACAATGATTGCTGGACAATTATTGGTATTTTACATTATACTTTCTTTTAACCCGGTATTGTATGTGTTTGATATATCATGGTTTCATTGAAACCGGATTGAAAAAAATAAAAAGCAGCCAGGCAGTTGAATAATGCTGGGGTAATGATAAAGCCATGAATATCGATAAAAAGCTGAGATTGTTATGTAACATATTTCGACCGCCAAATTTAAGAATGAAACAGTGAATATATGAGTCCAAATATAGCATTATTTGCCTGTATTGTTTTTGTTACCATTGTCTTTATTATCGATTTGCGAATACACAAACGCTATTCTTTGAAGCTGATTGTGCCGTTCATATGGCTGTTATACAGCAGTACGGGAAGATCGTTGGCTTATTGGTTAAATCCCGCTCAAACCATCGCTACGGATTTCGATATCTCGGCCGGAAGCCCAATAGACAGAAATTTTCTCATTCTTTTGATGTTTTTGAGTATTATCATCCTGATTAAAAACAATATTAATATACAGGAAATTATTAGGAAAAATCTTGCCTTGATCCTGCTGTTTTTATACATGTTAATCAGTATTATATGGTCGGATTATAAAGATATATCGATAAAGCGGTGGATCAGAATTGTCGGAGATATCATCGTCAGTATGGTCGTCCTGACGGACGATGATCCCATGGAAGCGCTCTGTGCCATATTCCGGTGGTCCGCTTATATTGTATTTCCTTTTTCGATTATATGCATTAAGTATTTCAGGTATATCGGCGTTGCCTTTACACAAGACGGCCTTACACAGATGTGGGTTGGAATTACCATTCACAAGAATTCTCTCGGTGTTGTAACGGCAATTTTCCTGACGAATTTCGTTTTCTCTATGATTACAGAAAAAAATAAAAAAGCGAAAAGACTGTATATCGTATTTATCCTGCTGGGTCTGTACCTGCTGGGTGGTTCATCGGATTCGAGGAGTAACACATCGGTCCTGATATTTATCATAAGCCTCGTCCTCATGTTTGTCCTGTTTAGATCGAAAAAGGATATCAACAGGATAATGAGGATATCAATTACCGCTTTTATATTGTTTTATCTGGAAGAAACGATCACGGGTGCTTTTTTTGATAAAACGCTTCTGGAGGTTATTGTTGAATCGTCAGGGCGTGATATGACTTTTTCCGGACGTATCGGTATATGGACATTATTGATTCAAATTTCTTTACGCCATTGGCTGTTCGGGCCCGGTTTTGGGGCGTTCTGGTACATTAATTTAACAAATCCTTTGTTTAACGTTTATAGTTTTGTTTTAAATAGTTCTCATAATGGTTATATTAATATTTACTTGGAACTCGGCCTTGCCGGTTTTGTAATTTTTATACTTGTATTATTACAATCATATAAAAATATAATCGTATTATCGAAAAAAGATAAATATAATCTGATTTATTCGAGGCTTCGGTTGATTCTATTAATAATGATTTTAATTCATAACATGTCCGAGAGTACGTTTATTGTACCGACCAGTTTTTTATGGGGAATATTTTTATTGACGGTCGTTACGGTTAATCGCGATAGTACGAAAACAATCGAATCCCCCTGATGGCGATAATGATTTCCGTCTGTTGGTGATACGTCACTATATGCGAGGTATCCGGGTTCATGGTTATACCCGATAATTTATTGACTTTTGCATGAAATATGTATTACAGTAAAAAACATGGTTTGTATCGGATAATATGTAAAGAATATTATGTCGGGTAAGAAGGAATAAATGGAAAATTCTAAAATTGACGGACTACACACGTTTCATTACGGGCTAATCGCGATATTGGGAATAACGTTCTGTTTTTTTATCGCATTTCCATTTGAAAACCATAATGAATCATATTTCTGGGTTGTGATTCTCGGGAAGACTAATTTTATTCAGGCGATTACCGAAAATATATTTTATCAACCCAATTTCCGCCCATTAAACAATCTTATCGTATATCTATGCTATAAAATAACCGGCGGCGGGATATATTTGCATCAACTATATAACTTTCTTCTTGCTATTATTGCCTGGTTTTTTATTGCGATGGTTGTGAAAGAAAAGAAAATATTTGCACTTTCTAGTTTATTGATTACCGGTGTTTTTTTTACAGGCTATATCTATTTGTTTCATTTGCACGGCATCAACTATAGCCCTGTTCTCCTTTTGATTGCCTGTCTTTATTATTTGTTTGAAAATCCAAAGCGCAGTCATGTCAGGACCATTGTATATGCATTTATCTTTACCTGTATCGCCTATATGGCGCACCCGTCTTCATTATTGGTATTTATAGGTTTTCTGGTCGGTTTTGGAATAGAAAACTATAAATCCTTCACATTTAAAGAATATATTTTGAGTATCGTCTTCTTGATAATAGCGGCACTTCTCATCATTTTAATCAGAGTCAGTACGAGTGTTTCGTCATTGAGTCTGAATTTATATGGTCTTTTGGTATCGTATCGTATGATAGAGATTCATCCTGTGATCTCAGTATTTTCATTACTATTAACAATTGCGACAATATTCAGTGTTAAGAGATCAACATTGCCGATTAAAATTGTCTCGGGAATATTCTTCCTGTTATTGTCAATAGTGTTTTTTATTTTCAAAGTACCGGTTATTTTTTTATGGATAGGCGTCTCTGTAATCAAAATGTTTTTAATTAAAAAATGGTCATTGTTATTTCTTATTTTATTGACATTTCCTCTTCCAATGGGGCTTTCGACAGGTTCTCCGACATATACTATTTATACGATAGCAGCCGCTACGATAGCGTTCCCTTATGGCTGGAAAACCGTGGATGATAAAATTAAATTTATCAATCAATATTCCACAATTCTCTTATACATCGTTTGCGGGATTCTTATTATACTCCTGCGAATGGGAATCAGTATTCCCCTGGTAAGCAATTTCACAAATCCTCTGTTGGCAGAAAAAGAGAAAACGCATCAGTTGAAATCCATAACTGAATGGGTGATACAATCGGATTATAAAACCTACGATATTATTTTCTATCAGGAAATGAAAGATCCGATAAATAATCCCGAAACAGCCATCGACAGGAGAAACCGTCCTCCGACAAGACAAGAATATCTTGACATGTATATGGAATGGCTTTGTGATACTTCACATATTGTTCGGGAAGCGGATATGGAAAATAAGTTTTTTATAACGTTCGGCAATGAGTATATCGATGATATGTACCTCATAAAACGTTTTCATGGAAAATTCGCCGGTGATGCATTGGTGTATTGCAAACAGAATCTTTTATCCGATATATAATCGTTTATCTTCCCATTATTTGTGCGGAAATAGATAAACATTATCAATAAAACTCGTAACCAATCCTGCGTAAAATATCACTCGGCGATATGAGCCGCAGGGATTTCACCCACTTTCCCGGAGACGTCCGGCCCGAATGGCGGCCATGACAGGCTGCCGAAAAAAGAAGGCTTTGATGTGAGATAGAGTGAATGGGGTATGATTTTCTCTGAGGTCCGGATATCCCAATTTACCGAATTGGTTATATAATTATAGTTGCCGTGTCTGAATGTCGTCAAGGAAACGAAGGGGTCTTCTGGATTACCCGTTGAAGCACCGCTAAAACAACCCATACGCCAGATTATTCTGTTATCGCTGCATTTGCACATATTGACCGTTCCTATGGCGTCCGGTTGACAAAAGACATTACCCACAAAGCTGTTGTAATAATTTAATGTTCCGATTTCGACGGCATAGATGCCTTCCGTGGCTTCCGGAGTCGTTCTGTGTCGGGTGACATAATTTCTGAAATATGTATTATGACTGCTCGATCCCCAGTAATTGTCAAGGGCGATACCGTCGACATAATTGCCTTCAAAAAGGTTCATATACGGATGGGCACCATGATTGACGATATTCTTGAAGAACCATTCCGACGGATCTTCATGAAAACTTTCACGTGCATAGTTGTACGCGATGACATTCCCGCTTCCGCCTCCTTCATGACAGATGGACGGCGAACATTTCAATATTTTATTGTTCTCGATGAGATGGTCTGAATTGGGATAAATAATAAAAATGCCGTATGAAGCACTGCCCGTATGAGTGTAGGCATCATAAAAATAACTGTCGCGGATTTCGCAGCCGTATGAATACATGAGCCGCAAATGAGCGGACGGACACATGTAACTATGAATGTTTTTCAGCCAGGAATATGCGAGTGAAGAAGCGAATATGTTATAGCTTCCGCCTGAAACTGCTTGTTCGATCGCAAGATCCTCAACGCCGACACCACTGATCATGCCTATTTCCTGTATTTCCGGATTATTTTCAGCCGTAAACCCAAAATAAAGGGGTCTGTTAATCTTCAGGGAATTTCCTAATTTTGACTCGATCCTTACAATTTGGGTCATCGCATGATTGCCCTCGCTTTCACCAATTCCACACCATTCGCATGGACGGCCCCCGCTTCCTTCCTTAAAAACAAGGCCATCGAGATTATCCTGGTACATGACGATATAATCACCTGATTCGAATGTCGCGGCATTTGAAACGGTAATCGAGGTCGAATCTCTATAAAAGCCGGAAATGATTTTAACGATCGGGCCGATACGTTGATTGCCGCTGTATAATTGTAAAATTCTTGCCGTACTATATTGTTTGATCCTTGTGTTTTCCGGACCCGCACCTCTCAACACGATGCTTCTGGAAATTGTCAATTGATTTGATATTCTGTACGTTCCGGCAGGCAGATAAACGGCGCTGCCGGGGGGGCATGCATTAATCGCTGCTTGAATTGCCGCGGTATCATCCGTCGTATCATCGCCGGCCGCGTTGTATGGTGAATCTTTTGCATTGATCGCATCGGGATAATCGGGAATATCGCCCGGTATACCGGGATACCAGTCAATACGTCTGTTGAGGGGTATGATTTTATTGTCGTCGGCCGGGATATCCGGTTCATAATAAAAACTTGTTTTATGGATATGCGGCAATGAACACGATAAAAGGACCACTAACATATAGATACTTATGAAAAATAATTGTTTATGCAAAACAACCTCCTTTTTCGGAATAATACGCTTTCCTTTTATATACCTGTCATCTCCCGGCATACTATCCCTGTCTATTACTGGTATTTTACTTTATTCATTGTCACATTTATTTAATATACGGTAATTGGTTACCTTAAACAATAGCCACATGCCATAGCAATAACCATATGCTTTTTGGCATGATTTTCACCATACTGTCATTGCATTCTCAAACCCTGCGTGTAACATTGCCAATTAACGTATAAATATATAAAAACGGGTCAATTAAACCATTGAAATATCCAAATAATCAATATCGAATTGAAAGCTTCATCTTTTATCGATAATCATGTATCTTTCCTTATAAACGATACCGGGAAAAACTCTTTGAACTAATGTCTTTTAATTGTTACTATAGGAAAGAGCAGATATAATTCCAATAATAAGGAGTCCGTTATGAAGATAAAACAAAAACAGGATGACTGGAATAATCAATATCAATCAAAGAAATGGGATTATCTCAAAGAATTATATGAACTTCCACGTTATGGTATTTTATGTTCATATATGAAATACTTTAACAGGAAGATCAAGCTGCTGGATGTCGGATGTGGTGAAGGAAAAATACTGGAATTCTGCCGCCATGATTTGATCGACCGCTATTATGGTGTCGATATATCCCGGGTGGCATTGGATAAAATAGAAGCGGTGACCCCGCACGATAAATTTATCTGTTCGACGATTGAAGAGTTTGTAACGGATGAAAAATTTGATATCATCCTGTTTAATGAAATACTCTATTATACCATAAACCCCGAAAATAATTTAAAACGATATAAGGATTTTCTGGCTGAGAAAGGCCTTTTTATCATATCGATGCATAAAAAATCCGATCCTTTCGCGTATAACAACAGGTGTATTCGCGGCGTCTGGAAAACCATGAAAACTTTGGGATGGAATATAATCGACGAAGTAACGTTATATAATACCTCGAGAAAGCTGCAATGGAAAATCTGTCTTGTCGAGCCGAAACCCCAATCGTCTCTTCAGTAAAAATATGACATCATTATGGATCTGCGCAGATCAAAAAACTGGGTTATGTCTACAGTATGGTCAAGTTATCGAAGTTTCAGTAGTAAAAATGTCAATGCCTTATACATCGTCGCCTGTCCCCAGTGTATCATTGGTATTTTTACTTTTTTGAATGGCAACATCCTGTAATAAAAATACCCTTTATTATCAAACATATTATTTATCGTCCATTCGGCTACCTTAAATGCCAGGTCGAGAGCGGATTCGTCGTGATCGGAGAAATAGCTGAGTGTATCGATTGCCTGTGAAGCACATTGTATATCGATGGGATATGCGCGGTAATTATAATATTTGGGTCTCCCGTTTTCTTCGAAAAAGGTGTTTTTATAGTATGAATAGCCGCGGACGAGGTTTTCTTCGAATTCCTTGTCGTCCGTATTGTCGATATAGCATTTCAGGCTGTCGAGGTTATAACCGGAATGAAAATTGTCGACCCAGTGATATTTCGGGTCATCGCCGTAGTACCATGCACCGTCCGGAAGCTGCCGGGAGCAGCTGTACCGCATCGCTTCTTTTGCGACGTCGAGCCAGGATGCCTCGCCCGATATCTTTGCCGTCCTCGCGAGCATTGCGGCCCCGAGCATGTTCGAGTTGTGGACGGAGATTATCTCCAAGGCGGTATAACTCAGGCATGTACCGGTATCGGTTTTTTCTCTGGGAACATTGAGGATCCAGCGGCAGACACTTTTCGCGACATCGAGATATTCGTTTTTACCGAGAAACTCGTACGCGTCAAGAAATGCCTGACCGATAATACCGCACCATACGATAATCGGTTCAAGTTTGCCGTATCGCCCGCCCCTGCTCGCGTAATTGAAATGCTTGCCCCAGCTGTATTCCTTATAACCCGGAGATTTGTTATCCATAAGCCATTGAAGGCAGAGGACGGCTTTCTTTTTAAATGCTTCATTACCGGTCTTTTTGAACCTGTTTACATACCCCCAGGCAAAATATCCACGGGCGATGGTCGAGTCCAGCGGTTTGATTCCCAACAATGGGCGAATATTAATCGGACTTTGCCGGTTGAGCTGCATTAATATTCTGTCCAATAAAAGATTTTTATATATGAGTGGTTTGAGTACGGACGACAATCCGTCAAATGGATCGTATCCTTTATACCCCCGGTCTTCCGCCCATTTTTCCGCTTTATTTATACTGTTTTCCAAAATAGCGATATTCATCGTTGTTTATACTGCCTTTCACATCGATGCACGGTGTCTGTTGATCGGATTGTCAGTCAATCCCTTATAGAATGTCTGATACCTTGCTTTTTCGGCCTGCCAATTGTATTTCGACAATATTTTCTTTGAGTTATCGATTCTTTTCATAACAACGTCCGGATTTTTATACATATAGATCATTTGTTCAGCAAGATTTTCGATATTTTCGGGTTCGAAATAAAAGATGGCGTCTTCCGGAACATATTCATGTATTGTGTAAGTTCTACTGGATAACACCGGCAGCCCCTGTGTCATGAATTCGATTATTTTTGTGGAAAAATACAGGTCCCCGAATACTCCCGCTTCGTGGGTGGAAATGCCGGCATCGACATTTGCCATGATTTCTTTCACTTTTTTGAGTTCTATCGGTTTTATATGTTTGACACGATCCGTTATGGAAAGCGCGCGTGCGAGAGACAGAATTTTTTGCAGAGAGGTGCCCATTCCAAGAAGATAAAGCCGGATACCCGGAACCGAACGTGCCGCTATCGCCAGTGCCCTGACGGCGATATCCAACCGGTAGTGATCGGTAATTGTTCCGGAATAGAGAAAGATAAAATCGTCCTTGCTGTACGGCCATTTTCTTTTTTCGGTAATAATCGGAAACATATTCAGGTCCGGGAAATTATGGGTGACCATAACGTCTTTTTCCGGGCACCCTGTTTTTTCCGCGACATTGGAAGCCATTGGATAACTGACCGTAACAAGCTGTGTCGCCAGCCTGTAACTGAACCTTTCCTGTATCGCTATGGCACGTATGACAGGATGGGATGTGTCGAGTTTGTAGGTTTGCTGGTATAATTCACTCATCGGATCGTGTATGTCCAGTATCAGTGTAGTACCGTTCCATTTGAAGGGCAAACCGGCCAGCACCAGAATATCCGGCATATTATGGATATGAATGATATCGATCTTGTTTTTCGCATTGAGCAGGAGAATTTTCAGCATTCCCAGGATTGTCATGGAAGCATATTCGAACAGGTAACGTAATGTTCCGCCGCGTTTTTTATACAGCGGCAGAAGATGAATATGGACATTTTTTACCACCTGATAGGATGGAATCCCGGAGTGTTTCAGAAAAGACAATCGACATGAAATGACATGGACCTCGTACCCGATTTCCGCAAGGCATTCCGCCTGACGGCGAACCCGCGGGTCCATGAGGTAGTATGAATGCACCAGCATGCATATGCGAATTGTCTTTTTTCTTCTTTTACCCACAGCGCTTCTCAATATCATCGATAATGTTTATATACGCTTTTCCGTCGCCGAAAATATTGCGATGTTCCCCGCGCGGTTCGAACGTCTGTACAAGATGTTCGATGTTGCTGCTGTCGGGTTTTGTCAATACTTTCCAGCCCGCCTCGGATATTTCCGGAAACCAGGACAACTCGATTAATACGATACACGGTTTTTTTAGCAAATAAGCTTCACGGCGGACCCCCCCCGAATCGGTCAGTACCTTGTCTGATCCTGCCAGAAGCTTTACGAATTCCAGATATCCCATCGGCTTGACAACTTCGATTTTCGATCGTGCAAGTCCCTCCATGAGGCCGTTTTTTCGGATCTGATTGAGTGTACGCGGATGTGCGGGAAAGATAATCCTTTTTTGGGATTGGATCAGGCCGTCGATAATTGCCCCCAGTCTTTCAGGATGCATGACATTTTCCTGCCGGTGGAGTGTGAGAACCATGTAATCGCCCCGTTGCGGAACAATATTGTGTTCTTTCAGGGTAAACATGAGTGCATCGTTCATCAGATCTCCGGTATAGACAATTCTTCCGTTATCATAATTCTCTTTTTGAAGATTTTTTATATCGTTTCTGGTGCAGCAATAAATCACTTCCGAAAGAACATCCGCAACACGCCTGTTTATTTCTTCGGGATTATACAGATTGTCACCACGTACCCCCCCCTCGACATGAAAAAAAGGAATATGGTTTTTTGTCGCTGCAACGGCTGCCGATAATGTCGAATTGACGTCCCCGTAACTTAAAACGAAATCAGGGCGTTCATCCTTTAACAACGAATCGAGACGAATAATCACATCCGCTGAAAACTGGGCGGCGGTGAGGTTTTGCACGGCAAGGTGATGATCCGGTTTCGGGAGGTGAAAACAATCAAAGAAAATTTGAGACATTTCATAATCATAATGCTGTCCCGTATGTACAAGAATTTCCCTGATTCCGCGTTTCCGGCATTCACTGTTGATCAGGAATTCTTTTACAAAATTAGGTCTTGTTCCGACAACTGAATAAAATTTAATCACTGTTATTTCCCTTTATGATAATATATTCGTACATCTTTTTTCTTCTCTCATTTCCTTTCCGCTTCGTTGACTCGATTAAGTAAAAAGGACATAGATGTTGATAAAAAAGTTTTTTTGTCATTATATTAATGACTATATACAGTAATCATTACTAAAATATACAGCAAATAATATGGAAAGCTATTGCTTTTGTCAATTGTAAATATAAAACGGTGTCAATAAAAAAAGCCGCACGTTTTCACGCATCCGAGGTATTGAGAGTTTTTACAATCCGGCGAATCCCGCCGTCATTGTTCAGTACATTTTTATAAACTCTTCGACACATTTGACGATATATTTTTTGAATTCCCTGTAAAAACCGGGAACACCCAGTTTATCTTCAACATCTCCGTTCAACCACAGGATGTCCAATCCGGATGGTGAAAGGAAAATCCTCTCGTCTTCTATTTTTATTGAGACCTCATGTAATGAATCCGTATTTTCCCTATGATCATTTTTTGTGTTTACTTTATTATTATGATTGTTCACGAAAACCTTAAAATCCCGATATGATTTTACCTTGATATTTTCAAAAACAACACGAGGTCGTTCTTTGTAATTATTGAGCCCCTTTTCCAGTAAAAGGAGTTTTTGAAGACCT
Organism: Spirochaetales bacterium; assembly: GCA_016930085.1. Classification (NCBI taxonomy): domain Bacteria; kingdom Pseudomonadati; phylum Spirochaetota; class Spirochaetia; order Spirochaetales; species Spirochaetales bacterium. The sequence goes on along the minus strand of JAFGHO010000018.1, from coordinate 47,588 downwards.
TTTTCTTCGTTAAAATCGATACTTTTTAATTCAGGTTCGTATTTAATCAGCATTTCACCGATTATGGAATAATCGAGGGCCGTCGAGTAATTTATTGGAATTCTTTCTTTCTTGAGATATTTTTTAAAACTATTGACGTGTATCTGTTTATATAATTCCTTTTCTTTAATGTGGGCCAGGGCGATACATATCGCCTTTTTAGAAAAGATTACTCCGTTTACCGTGTCCTTGATGCCATTCTCGATTTCATCCAGATTATTCGAATGAATAAAATCCAGTGAAATCCCTGAATTCACTTCCGGAAAAGAAACAATGTCTTGAATTTTATCACTCATAGCAATACATACCCCCTGTCGCTTATTTATATATCGATTTCCCCTTTATTTCTTGTAGAAAACGATAAAGAATGATTATCATTGAAAACCTGAACCTGGTACTATTTGGTATGAGAGACTCAATTTTTGCTTTTTTCTTTAATTGAGGTTGTCCCGCAACCTACAATAAGGCTGTCTCACAACCTCGCTACACTGTATTTAGCTTGGTTTATTACTATACGACGCTATATAGCGTTTATTACTGTTACTCCATGAAAAATCGAGGTTGTGAGACAGCCTCAATTATATCAATTTATCGCATTATTGTTAAAATTTCAATACTTTTTTTATTAATCGGACGTCCGATTAATATATCCCCTTCTTTCATGCAGTAACCCCGTAAAAGAATTTATCCTGTTTTCTGTTTGTTTATATCTTCTTTCATTGGGATTCAATTATCCTGCCGATGATTTAAGGCCGGAGATTCTTTTACACGCTACTATTGAAAGGCGCATTTGCTTACTTTATGTGTTTGAATCTGTTAATAAACAAAAACAGCCACCGGAAAGGGAGTGCCAGATAAGCAAGATAAATCAAGGGTGACCGTCTATCGATACCGAATATTTGCTCCATTCTCAATCGCGTCGGAATAAAAAGCGGCAGAATAAAGAGGCTTTTCAATTTGTGCTGCATCTGTTTTCCCAATATAAACGGCATAAAAAAATCGTAAATTTTAATGTAAAATACAGCGCTGTCCCGTAATGTCAGAAAACACCTGAAATGGATCCTGCTTAAAAAGAGTTCCCGTTTTTTCAATGTTTTTTTAATTATTCCGATATTATCAAGTAAAGCACTCATATTTAATATACTATATGTGAATTTTAAAGCAAAAAATACATAATAATTCACTTGCAGCCGGTTCATCCTTTCATAGAAATAATCCCAATCAATGTCGTTTTCGACAATCGTTTTAATATCCAGCAATCCGCGAAGCGCAAACCGGTTTTTTTTAAGGGCCCTTTTTATCGTCACGTGGATACACATGAGTATCAATAAATCTTCTTTCGAAAGCGTATGGCAGCCCAGCAGGGAGTTGTACACCCTGTTATTCCAGAAAGAAGAAATGCCGTTTGTCAAAACATCCAGATTTTCGATGTACATTCTGTCTTTGTGAAAGAGGTTTGTATGAATCTCGCACAACAATCCGGTCTTTTCATTAAAAAAGCCAAAGTGAATATTCCAATGCAATTGTTCGAATACGTCATTCATCTCGTTTTTGTTTAATTCAATGTCACAGGTGTCTTCATTGTATGTATAGTTAATGCCGTGCAGGAGAGGGAAAATATTTTTCAGGTCGTGCTCGTGTACCAGTAGATCGAGATCTCCGATATCTCGTAATCCCCCCTGGTCGATCGACAATCCTTTAAGCAGTATAAAATCGATATCATTTTTTTTTAATACGCCCCCTATTTTTGCGAGTTCACTCATGTATATCTTTTTATTCAGTTTTGCTTCAAAAAGAGCGGCCGTAATGTATTTTTTCAGTTTTCCGCTTATTGAAGCCGGAAGCGGGATCGATAAAAGCGTGTCCGCGCACCTGGCCCTTATCTTGTTCTTCTCGAGGACAGTCAATATGTATTTCCAGTCGAGCGCGCTGGTATTGATTATATTCTCCGCTTTTCGGGTGTCATTGAGAATAAGGGCGATAACGAACAGGTCTTCCTTTTTTCGTAATACTAATGCCATTATACGGCTATTATAGTAAAAGGCTTTCTTTGCTGTCAATTATCCGGCATATCATACCGGCCCCGGATTCATCGGATTAATACGATCATCACGATTTTCTTTGAATTCAATCTGAAAAAAAACAAAAAAAAACTTGACAGAATAAAAAAAATATGTAATTATATAGTAAATTTTATACATCATGTATTGAAAAAGGGGCAAATGATGAAGAAGACATATACAAAACCGGTTATCCAGAGTGAAAAGATGGAAATAGGGGTTTTCGGCTGTTACGGACAGCAGAGCGGCCCGTTGAAATTCATCCGGCCCGCCTGGATTTGGGGAGTATGCTGTAAAGGTTGATGCGTTTTTCTCTCATACGGTTTTTTTGAAACGTTAATCTGACTTATAATTAAAAGCTGTGCAGACGTAAAAAGCTACTCACGTTATTGGGAATATAGTATTGTCGTGAAATACACTGATTAAACGTCGTTTTTTCCCTCTCTGCGCAACAGCGCTTTTTTTATTCCTTTCGAATATATACAGGCACTGGGAGAAGGCATGATGAGACTGCCCGTCTCCATATACGCTGTACCGGAACATCGCGGACATATCGCGACACGCTCGCACCGGTAACATTCTGCGATATCGGTTTCCTTCAAAGCTCTTATTTCCCTGAGAAATGGTGACGGATGAGTATGCCAGATCTCTTCCAGGCTTTGTTGGCGGATATTCCCTACCTTTTTTCTCATCAATATACATGGAAATATATCGCCGGCCGGAGAAATCCCCGCGACCGTACTTCCCGCCCGGCAGGTAAGCTGCGGCTTTTTCAGCGACTCCCCGCTATGAAGCGGCGCGAAATCGAGCAATGACGGGTCCAGGGTTTCAATGACATCCGCATCCAGTCCGAAGGATTGGGGGGTTCTGTCTCCGTTCTCACGCGGCGTCAGGGAAAGACTTGCGGAAAACCGGACACCCCATTCTTCAGCCAGATTCCGCATTTCCTCGATTTCACGGACATTCTGCCGCATAATCGTCGCTTTGAGCGCTATCATGAAATCGGCATGCTTCAACAATTTTACCGCCCGCTTTAAACGGTTGAATGCCCCCTCATGATTCATGATGGCATCATGTGTTTCAGGCCGCGAGCCAAGAAGCGATAACTCTATTTTTTTAATACGGTTCCGTTCCAGTAATGTCACTTCGGGCTTTTGGATCAATATGCCCGTCGTAAGGATGGTAACAAAGAAGCGGTGACGTGAAGCTTTGGCCAGTATTTCCGGAAAATCATCGCGTAAAAAGGGTTCTCCCCCGCTTAACGCGAGTTCGATCGTTCCCTCTTTTGCGAGTTGATCGAATACATCCTCAATTTCATCCGGTTCGAGTTCATCCCGGCGGTTTTTCAGGAGAAAACAGTGGATACAGCGGGAGACACAGCGGTGCGTCACTTCAACGAGAACGGAAAAAATACGGTTTTCCCTTTGATATCGTTTATTCAGCTGCGCGTGGAGACTCTCTTCAATCCGTTTTATATCGGCGGGATCATCCGCACCCGGCATATTCATTCTTTGTCCGTATCGCGAAAAGAGATGAGGTTCTTTTTTTCGCATTCATCAAAAAACTCGGCGATATCATCCTTTGCCTGCTCGGCCGTTACCTCATACTCATGGCAAAGTTTATCACGTATATCGCCGACAGTCGTTTTCCCATCGATACACTTCCAGAGGAACGCGGCGGAACCCTCGAGGTTGTGAATCTCCAGGGTCTCCTCCGATAGAATGACGATATCATCACCAATCTCTCTGACGGTAAGCTGACTATTTGTGACCGGTATCATTTCGAATATATCCATTTATATGACTCCGTTTTTTTTTGTCATGGTATCGATTTCAGCCCAGAATCCCGCGTCTTTGCGGAATTCGAGTATATAAACGGGCGTTTTTTCCGCGATCTCCGATGCGTCATCGAGCATACGCTCATGTGTTTCCCCCGTGATTTCATCTTCAAGGCCAGTTATGGGGACGATCTCATGGAAAATGGTCTTCACCGCCGTACTCTTTCTGATTTCCGTAACGGCATGTTTATGTGATTGTCTGAGAATAAACAGTGAGCTTAACGGCGCTTTTCCTTCAACCTTGGATGTGAAATAGCCGTTAAAAGGGGTGCTGTGCAGTACCGGTATCTTTCCGTCAAGATCGATCATCGTTATTTCATCGTTCAGGACGGAATACGTTTTGCTCAATCCTGCGATCGTCGTCTTCCCGCTTTCTGATTTTCCCACAAAGAGATAGCCGCGATCGTCCCTGATCACGCCGCAGGAATGAATCAGAAGGTTGTGTCCTGCCGTTCTTTTTACCGCCGAGTAAAAGGCCTGGTACATAAGCTGTTCGAAAAGGCGGGTCCTGAGGGAACTCGTCAGCGCATAATGAACGTTTATTTTTCCTTTTCCCGTAGCCGCATCGAAGAATCCGGAGGCGGAGTGCCCCGTAATGGTGAAGTGATTGCCGGATACCGATTTTTCAGTAAAAAGGGACTCCGGTATCCCGATATTCTCCTCCCCCGCCGTAATTTCGAGTTCTATTTCAATCCCCTGACCGCTTTCGTCTTTTGCATTAAAATAACGCCGCAGGTCCTTTGCATAATCTTCCGTCGGGCATTGAAGATGGATTATTATTTCTCCGATCCGTATGCTGCATCTCAGGGATGAATGAATATCCATTTTATCAATTCCTTTCCATAACTGACGACCGCCGCCGATAGTGAAAGAATTAGTTTTTTTACGGCAATCGTTCTCTCGTCTTTTCGATTGTTTCCATATTCATGTACGCTGCCGTCCCGTTTGACGACATGAATTACTTTACCCACAATCTGATCCGTTTTGATGAAACAACCTTTTTTACTGAAATCTCCTTTTTGAAAAAAGATTTGGATTATTCCGATTGAAAACCGCAAGAGTAACCTGTGCGCAATTAACTGATTGCCTTTCTTGAATATGATAATATCACCAATATGACAATTGTTCCATAAGGCACGCATAATTTTTACCCTGTCGCCGGGACAGATTAAAGGACACATGCTCCCGGTAAGGACGGGGAGGTCTATTTCCGTTCCGGGCTCGAGTTCGCCGGTTAAAAGTTTCATCCACTGTTCTGCAGAATAATGACTCATCTGTTCCCGATTCGTTTGTTTACTGCGCAAAAAGCACTTCTACAGGTTCAATCATAATTCATTTGTTCCTCCTATTGCAAATGGAGTTTCTCTGATATATGCTTGTGCATTGTGAATACAAACATTATCGTCATGAATGATGTGGTTAAAATATACCGGACACCCTCGCTTCTGCCATGGAAAAAGTCTAAAAAGACAAAGGCGTTGGACGGTGTAAGCTTTGCCTGCCCGCAAGGTAACATCACCTGTCTCCTGGGTCCGAACGGGGCGGGCAAGACAACAATTATCGAGATCATCGCGGGGCTTGTCACGCCGGATCATGGGACCATGACGATTCCGGGAGCCTATAAAGGCCGCATCGGCCTTGCAACGCCGAATGACCGCTCTTTTTACTGGCGATTGACGGGCCGGCAAAATCTCGATTTTTTCGCTTCATTGTATGGCCTCAAGGGGCGAATCCGTAAAAAGCGGGTTGAGGAGGTACTCGCAGAGATCGGACTCGCGGAAGAAGGGGACAAACCCTTCAGACATTACTCTGCCGGGATGAAGCAAAAACTCATTCTGGGCAGAGCGATTCTGGGCGAGCCGCATGTTCTGCTTCTTGATGAACCAACGACACACATTGATCCGGTGACAAAGAAATCGATTCATGATCTCATCATCCGCAATTTCATTCAAAAGATGGGAGCAACCGTCCTTCTTTGTACCCATGATGTTCTCGAAGCCCAGACCCTTTCCGATCGACTTATAATACTTGACAAAGGCAGGGTGATCGCCCGGGGAAGCCTGGATGAAATACGAAAAACGATGAACCCGCTTCTCCATGTGGAAATCAAATGTATCGGAATGCCCCGTATGACGTGGAAAGACCGCTTCCCGTCCCTCTCCGTCACGCAGGATGAACACCGCATATGTTTCCGGATCGGGGATGAACGCGGGATACCCGCCGTACTCAGGGCGATTATCGAACACGGGGGCGAGGTATATAATTGTAATGTGCAGGAGGATTCACTTTTCGATATCATTCTTCGATTGACGGAAGGAGAGAAACGGTGATGAAATTATTAGCCTTTATCAAAAAGGATTTTCTGATTTCCCTGAGTTACCGGTTTTACATCATTCTCCGTTTCGGCTTTATGATTGCGACCCTCTTCATGTTTTATTTCATCGGGCAAACATTCGGTAATACGCTTTCTCCCTATCTCGAGGCCTACGGCGGGTCGTATTTCCCTTATGTATTGGTCGGCATGGCTGTATCGAGTTTCGTCTTTGTCGGTCTATCCTCCCTTTCCTCCGATGTCAGGGATGCCCAGGTGAAAGGGACCCTCGAAGCCCTCCTGAGTACCCCGACATCGATTTATACGGTTCTCATCGGCAACTCGATGTGGTCGTTTGTCACCTCGTTTCTCGGCTCGGTACTGATGCTTGCGGGGGGTATGATTTTTCTCGGTATCACCATTATCGTTTCACAGCTTTTTATCACCCTCGTCATTCTTATGCTCACCTTTATTGCGTTTCTTACGGTCGGCATGCTTTCCGCCGCATTTATCATGATTTTCAAGCAGGGCAATCCGATCGATATCCTCTTCGGCTCATCGAGCTACTTTCTGGGAGGGATTTTTTTCCCCAGGGAAGTCCTCCCTGAACCTCTCAGGGTTATCGGCAATATACTCCCCATCACACATTCGATTCGCGCGCTTCGGGATCTCCTCCTTGCACGGGTCGATCCGGTTGAAATCATATTCCCGCTTGTCAATCTCGTTATATTTATTATTATCATGGGGCCGATCAGCCTCCTGTTCTTCCGGTATGCGGTGAAGAGGGCAAAGAAAGACGGCAGTCTTATTCAGTATTAGCCTCAGAAGAGGAAGACAAAGAAACCTGCCGAAAACAGGAAACGGCAATATCAATAAACAAGCTTTGTTCTGATTCCTGTGACACCGTTTATATCATGCCGGTTTCGTTTTCCCGCTTTTGCCTGTAAAAATAAAGAGAGAGTGTCGGCCGGATTATTGACAACATACCAAAAGAATAAGTAGTATATTGTATGTGGGGTTACTGTGACATAGTATGCAGGTGATTAACCATGAAACAATATCAACGAAAGTTTAATGCTGATCGGAGTGCGAGTGGAAGCAAAAAAGGAAGAAATAAAGAGAAAAGTGAAAGATTTTATTATTACCACTTTTCTGTTCGGAGATACATCCTTTCAGATTGAAGATGATATATCGTTTATGGAAAATGGAATTATCGATTCAACGGGAATTCTCGAAGTGATCGAGTTTATTGAAAGTAATTTTGGCGTTAAAATCGAAGATACCGAATTGCTTCCTGAAAATCTCGATTCCCTTGACAATATCGCGGCATTTCTAATCCGAAAAAACAGTCAGCATAGCGATTAAAACGGCATATATCCGGGGATGCCGCTTGGGGCGACGTTCCGCGGCGTTATGATGTGGAGGTGCCGTACTGTTTTTCTATCCACGTTGCATAATCACCTGATTTTATATGATCGACCCATTCGATATGCTCCATATACCATGTGATCGTCGTATCGAGTTTTTCGATAAAGCTGCCCGACGGTTTCCATCCGATTGTTTTTTTCAATTTTGAACAATCGATCGCGTATCGCCTGTCGTGGCCAGGCCGGTCCCTGACAAAGGAGATATTCTTTTTATATGTATGCTTGTTTTTTCCCTGAAGCAATGCCGCCCTTTCGCAGAGAAGATGGACGAGATCGATATTCCGCCATTCATTATCGCCGCCGACGGCATAGGTTTCACCGGTTTCACCACGCTGAAGGATAAGCAATATCGCCCGGGCATGGTCCGTTACAAAAAGCCAGTCGCGTATATGTTTTCCGTCACCGTAGACGGGAAGTTCTCTGTTGTCGAGGATATTGAGTATAATCAGGGGAATAAGTTTTTCCGGAAACTGGTACGGACCGAAGTTATTCGAGCAATGAGAAATAATGACGGGGAGTCCGTATGTATGATGCGCAGCCCGTACAAGATGATCCGCGGACGCCTTTGATGCGGAATAGGGGCTTCTTGGATTGTATGCAGTTCCCTCCGTGAAAAATCCTTTTTTACCGAGGGAACCGAACACTTCGTCCGTGCTTATATTATAGAAGATGACATCGCCCCTTTCCTTCCAGTACTTCCGGGCCGCTTCCAGCAGCGTGAATGTCCCGACAATGTTCGTCTGAATGAAATCTTTGGGACCGAAAATAGAACGGTCCACGTGTGATTCTGCGGCAAAATGAACCACGGTATCGATCTTGTACCGTGAAAATATATCCGTCATGAGCCGGTAATCACAGACCGATGCCCGTTCGAAGTAATACCGTGTACCGCCGAAGCGTTCCTGTATGTCGGTCAGATTCTCGGGATTCCCGGCATAGGTGAGTATGTCGGTATTGACGATCGTGCCCGCGAAATCTGTCTCGAGAAAAAGGTGACGTATAAAATTCGAGCCGATAAATCCGCAGCCGCCCGTTACCATGATATTGGTGAGTTTTCTCATCGGTGTCATTCCTTCAATAATGATATCAGATATTCTCCATACCCGGATTTTTTGAGTGGTTCGGCGATTTTTCTTAATTGCCCGGCATTGATATATCCTTTTACATAGGCTATTTCTTCAATACAGGATATTTTCAAACCCTGACGATCTTCGATTGTCTTGACGAATGCGGAAGCATCGAGAAGCGAATCCTGTGTGCCTGTATCGAGCCAGGCAAATCCCCTCCCCATAATTTCCACCTTTAATTCACCGCGTTTCGCATACGCATTGTTCACGTCGGTAATTTCGAGTTCCCCTCTCTCGGACGGTGTCAGCGTGTGCGCGATTTCGACAACGTCGTTGTCGTAGAAATAGATGCCCGCCACGGCGAAGTTCGATTTCGGTTTTTTCGGTTTTTCCTCGATCGAGAGAACACGGTGCTGTTCGTCGAATTCTATAATTCCGTACCGGTGCGGATTCCTTACATAATAGGCATAGATAATAGCACCTTTCCGGAGCCGGACGGAGGATGTCAGTAGATCGGTCAGTGCGTGACCGTAGAAAATATTATCGCCAAGGATAAGGCAGACCGTATCCTTTCCAATAAACTCTTTTCCGATTATAAATGCCTCCGCCAATCCGCGCGGCTCGGATTGTTCGGCGTATTCAAAATGCATTCCGATATGGGAGCCGTCCGTGAAGAGAGATCGAAACCTGGGAAGATCGTCCGGAGTTGAAATGATCAGAATGTCTCTGATGCCAGCGAGCATAAGTACGGAAAGGGGGTAATAAATCATCGGTTTGTCATAAACGGGTAACAACTGCTTGCATATGACCTGTGTGATCGGATAAAGGCGGGTTCCGAATCCGCCGGCAAGAATTATTCCTTTCATATTCGGTCTCCTTGGCACGGAAACATAAAGCCTATATCATATTGGCGTCAAATTCAATCCCCCCTTGTCCCTCGGATGAACCCGATGATCCTTGTAGACGCTTTATTTGAAATGTAGTAATCTGGGGTGAAACACCTAAAAATACACGAGGATGAAGAAATGATGGATTTTACCGGAGGGACTATAGACGACGTTACCGTTATCCGGTTGCATAAATATATGGATGAACGCGGATGCCTTGTCGAAACAATGCGCATCGATATGCTTCCCGAAGGATTGAGACCGGAAATGAGTTATGTATCGTATACGGAGCCGGGAATCGGGCGAGGACCGCACGAACACAGGTATCAGACGGATATTTTCTCATTCATTGGTCCGGGTAATTTCAAGGTGTATCTGTGGGATGACAGAAAAGGGTCTTCTTCTTTCGGTCGGCGAATGATTTTTTACGCCGGAGAAGATGCCCCCCTTTCTCTTGTTGTTCCGCCCGGCATTATACACGGATACAGGAATATTTCAAAAACATGCCGCGGGATGGTGATCAATTATCCGGATAAACTCTATGCGGGCAGGGATAAAAAGGAAGAGGTCGATGAGATCCGGCACGAGGACGAAAAAGATTTTTTCTTTAAGGAATTTGTTTCAATATGATCTGGCTTGTCGGGAACAAGGGAATGCTCGGATCGGCTGTCGAAGAGATTATTTCCCGATGCGGGTTTGAATATGTATCGACGGACAAAGAAGTCGATATTACCTCAATGGCAGGTCTGGAATCATATATATCCGGAAGGCGTTTCCCCGACATCGATTATATCATCAATTGTGCCGCATATACGGCCGTTGATAGCGCGGAACGGGAGAGGGATAAAGCATTCCGCCTCAATGCTTCGGGCCCCCGCCATCTGGCCCTGATCGCACGCCGCCGTCGTGCCGTATTGATACACATATCCACCGATTACGTGTTTGATGGTGAAAAAGAAGCCCCTTATATCGAGACGGACCCGGCGCATCCCCTTTGCGTGTATGGCGCGAGTAAACTGGAAGGAGAAAAACTCCTGCAATCGGAAACGGACCGGTTTTTCATTCTTCGAACCGCCTGGCTTTACGGAAGGGGCGCGGGGGATTTCGTAAAAACAATGATCGGTCTTTTCAATGAAAGGGAAGCGGTAACCATAGTGGATGACCGGACAGGCAGTCCGACGAACGTAAAGGACCTGGCCGAAGCGATTGTAACGATTATAAAAATTAAGACCGATTCATACGGTATTTATCATGTGACTAATCAAGGCTATACGACATGGTTCGGATTCGCGACGGAAATATACCGGTACGGTAAGGAGAACGGTGTACTCACCCGTGATGTTTCACTGCTTCCCATAACGAGTTATGAATATCAGGCACCGGCAAAACGGCCGAAAAACTCGGTGTTAAGCAATGGGAAATGTGAAAACCGACTGGGTATTGTTCTCAGACCTTGGCGGGAAGCCCTTTGTGACTATCTTGAATCCGAAAAAAGCCGGATATTTTCGATGTAACGACATAGATAATGAGGATTTTATTCAAAGTCCCTCCGGTATTTCGCGCGTGCGGCCGCTTTTTGTCCCCGTTAAAAAAATCTTGACAAATCGTACCAAATGGTATATTTTAAGATAAGCATACCAAATGGTATAGTAAAATTACTACCTGATGTCATTGTATACACGCTATGCGAAAGATTGTGCGCTATGCTAAAGTAAAAAATGAAAAGGGTAGGTGGTATTAACATATATGAACTTTCAACCGGCCTTAAATAATGAGGAAATCAGTGACACGACGCTCGATGTCACGGAGACGTTATTGGTGACAAAGAAGAGTCTGCACTGTGAATTAGTCGCGTACATGATCGAACGGGAATTTTCAACCCCTACAAGGATAATCGAGGACATTTCAATCATTCCGCCCGACAATCACGATAAACTCCGATTCATCATGATCGACAGCAGCATGCATAGTTTCGAACATGTCCTCAAACATCTCATCCCGCGCGGATCAAACGCCCAGCCCGCCGATCTGCTTGCCGTTTTTAATCTTAATTACGGTACGGGCGTGGAAAAGGTCGCAATCGGAAAACATATAAAGGGTTTCTTTTATGCCAATGACAGCCTCAATATGCTGATGAAGGGGATCGAGGTGATATTCAAAGGTCAAATCTGGATCTCCAGGGATATACTTACCGAGTGTGCACTCAACAGTTTCAAGATAAAGCGGTACCTCATCCAAAATCAGACAAATCTCAGCCAGCGTGAGCTTGAAATATTGACATTGGTAAGTATGGGTGCAAAGAACGAAGAAATTGCAGAAAAAACGTTCATTTCGTTAAATACGGTAAAAACCCATCTGTATAATATTTATAAAAAAATAAATGTCACCAACAGACTTCAGGCCGCATTATGGGCGGCCAAAAACCTTTAATTTGTATAGTTCATGACAAACAGCGCGATCGTTATCCCCGAAGTAATAATTCCCAGGGTGGTGGTAAAAACCGGCGCGACCCGGTTAAAATGGTAAAGAAAAGAATTACTCTGCAGATATATCGTGTCCCCGGGATTGATGATTTCCCGGTCTTTTATGACGTTACCGTCACTGTCTTTTAAAACAACGGCACCCCCGGAATTACGTTCCTCATTGATGCCGCCCGCAAGATTGACATAGAAAAGGTACGCTTTATTGTGCGAGTAGGGGTACTTCCCCGGATTCATCACCGCCCCGATGACATTCACCGTTTCCTGATGAATTATAATCTTGTCCCCGGGATTAATATAATCGGTATGATTTTTTTTGGAATCCGTTTTATCCGAAATGACGATATCATAATCTTCGGGAAACCCGCTGATCACGCCACCGGCCATATGGATATAATAGAGAAACGATTTATTCGGCTGATAGCGGTACAGACCGGGTGACCGGACATCGCCGAGAACAACGACATTGAGTTGTTTCAAGGGGATATGGATCGTATCCATCGGCATAAGATCCACATCATCGTCTGCATTATATTGCGATATAAGTTTTTCGATATTGACGGGAATGGATTTTTCGAGTCCATCGCGAATAATATAAGAGTTATCCAGATCTGCAAGCGGATCGATCGATGACAAAATGCCGCTGACCGCGCTGTGAAGCGTTTCACCCTTTAATATAGGATGCCTGATTCTGTTATATCCTTCATTTTCTGCCCCCCCTCCTTCTTCTTCCGATTCGGCTGCGGCCATTTCGGAAGCCGGCCGCCTTATTCCGGCCCCTTCAAAAAAGACATAGGTGGTAAAATTGGATTTCGCTTCGACAGTGATGGTATCAAGGTCTTCCAGGCGGAAACCATCGGCATTATCGACGTCAATGTAGAGTACTTCCGGCGGTTCGCCGCTTTGTCTTTCGATCTTTATTCTTGATTTGTCTCCGCGCAGGGTTATTCCCCTCGCATATTCTTCGAGGAGTGTGGAAATGTTTTCGTTTTCAACAAGCTGATATTTTCCCTGTCTGTTTACCTCCCCCTTTACCGAAACCTCTCTCTCCCTCCGGGAGATAACGATCGTATCCCCTGGTTTTACATACGGATCATTATCGATATCGCCGAATAATCTGGCCCGGAGAAGATCATACGTTTTGGATTTTCCATCCTTTGACTCGATCCGGATATCCCGTAATGAAGAAAGGGGGCCGAGATTGTTCTCGACGATCTCACTCAATCGGGAAAGCCCCCAGGCGGTCGCATAGACGGTTTGCGGAATTTCTCCTTTTATCATGATCTGGAATATACCGACAGACGTGATGATAAGGTGCGGGGTGCTTTGGGGATAGACATTGAGGACCTTTCGTTCGACCTCCTTTTGAAGCCGGAGGAACTTTTTGTTTCTGCCGTCAATCTGGCCGATGACATTTATATTGATAGCATAATCGCTTTCAACGACAATATTAAAGCTTATGAGTTCGTCCGCCTTGAGATAACTGAGTGTATAGATATCTCCGGGGGTTACGTCGTATTCTTCACTGGAAAGGGCGAGAAAGACACGATTTTGTGCTCCTTCTTCGGCCGTAATTTCCATCTCCTGCTGCTGGGCGTACCCTGACGGTATAAACAGCATAATAAGGAGGGTTATTAATATTGTTATCTGCCTGTTGGACAGCCGTAATATAGTATTCATAAATCCATCCTTGAATAATGTACGATTATTACTCCCTGTGCCGGAGGCATACCTTATCAATATTAAATAAATCACACTTTTAGGGAATTTGCAATTCAAAAATAACTGTTCACCTGTGATAAACGTGAACCACATCGTTTATGGCTGCATTATATACGTATTTATCGTGAACCATTCGGATTCCGGCGCAATAATGCACAATAATCCTTTAGTGCATGCTTGATCGAATCAAAGGCAATTCTTTCCCGCATCAAGGCGCATGGTGAGATCATTATGGTTTCTTCAATTTCTTCATCGTCCTTATGTTCGGGAAATTCCTCGATTTCGGCAATGAAGACAAGATCGCAAGTGTGGTATTCGATTCGTTTGTAATTGTAAATATTCGGGTACGAGCCGAAATATGTCAGTGAACGAATCTCGACGCCAAGTTCCTCGCGTATCTCACGCCTCAAGGCATTTTCGGCCGATTCTCCCGGATCGACAAATCCCCCCGGAAGATCGAGCTTACCTTTTCCCGGATCCCGTGCCCGCTTTATCATTAATACCTTGTCGTTTAACGGAATGAGCGCTGCCACTGCCGCCGCCGGATTATGATAAAAGGTATACCCGCAGGAAATACAGGAGTATTCCTTGAACCCGTCAAAATTGACCTTTTTTGCCTTGCATCGGGGACAAAAAGTAAAAATCATATAGTCAATGGTCGGCTTTCGTTACTCCCCGCTTGAGAGAAAGCGTGTACATGATAGTAATACAGACAGAAGGAGACGTATTACATCCGTTATCCCCCTTGCCCAATACCCCCCGTTACGGTACTCTTCTTCTGTCCGGAGTAATCCGGCTGCGGCCTGTATTACCGAAAGGAGGAAGACACAACATGTTGAAAATTCCCGGAATATTACTATTTATTCTATTTCCCCTCATGCTCATCCTCGCGACCGTCTTTTATCCGTTATTGTATGTATATTCCGGGCACCCCGAACATGCAGGCATGGTATTTCGATACAACCTCTTTGTTTTATGCTTTTCCGTTGCAGGAGCCGCCGTCGTCACGCTTCTGTATCTCTTTTTTACCAGAAAGATGTTTAATGAGCATAAAGAACTTTTCTTTAAATTTTTCCTTGGGACAACGGTTATCGCGGCGGTATTTTTTCTCATCTCCGCGTTGCGGCATGTTCCTGCATTATTTGCGGATAACGAAGACGGGTACGGAAGGCTTTTTTTCGCGACCAAATTCCCGCCAGCTTCTGTCCTTCTCGTTGTCGTCTACTGGCTCGCTGTTCGTGAAAGACGCAGGATTTTTCCTTCCGGATAATAATCGATTGATTGTATTTTATATTAAAAAGGAACAAAAAAACTTGAAAAAATTATACGTTTTATTGGAATTATAAATACTGATGCATTAGAATCAATTGCAACTATATTATCAGGAGGAAGATATGAAAAAATATCTCGTACTTTTAATGCTACTGATGATGGGAAGCCTGCTCTTCGCCCAGGGCAGCAAGGCAATCAACGCAGGGAATATCATGATCGGCGGGGATGTGACGGGGTTCGGCGGCGTATCATCGATGAAAGTTATCGATGAAGACGGCGAGGAAGTCGCTGTATTACAGGATTCATTTGTCATTCAGCTAAGCGGTTCGATGGGATTTTTTGTCATTGACGGACTGGAAGTAGGGCCTGACGTCGAGCTGCTTTTTGATAGCTCCAATGAATCTGATGACAGTTATACTGTGATAGGGATCGGAGCTCAAATTGGATATTACCTTGATCTCGGCGGAATGATGGCTTTTTTTGGGAAGGCTTCCGCGAAGTTTCTGATGCAAACGGAGAGTGGCGGCGGTACGGATTCGTCTGCTACCGGATTTCAGGTAACGCCTGAAGCGGGAATCGCGCTTTTCCTGAATAATAACGCCGCGATCCAGATAGGGGGTGTTTTCAATTATTCTTCTGTTACCCCGGAAGATGCCAATTATTCCTACCAGACTATGGAATTCGGCGCGAAAATCGGCGCGGCAATCTTCATGTAATCTGCGGACTTCGGATTTATCCGAAACACATACGTTAAGCATTCAGGAGGGCGGCCGGCCGGCCGCCCCTTTTTAATCCTTTTACGGCAATATTACGTTTCGATGCAATGTACGGCCTTTAACGAAATACCGGTATCAGCGAGTGTCAACGCGCCGGCCACCGATTGATCGTCGCCTGTACTGTGGCGCGGCATTCGTCGCACCATACAATATTGTCCGGGTCCATGATCGCCGCGTAGAAATAGTTCATGACGCACATATCCGGCCCGGGAAGATACGCATCGACATGTCCTTCGGCTGCCACCCCCCAGTTATGGGTCAACTCGTGTGCAATGACGACGGCGGTATTGAGCGGGATCAACCCGCCCCAGGAAACGGCGCAGAAATTACCGTTCATATATCCCATCCCGTTATTTATCCCCATGTCCGGGATAAAACCGATGACATACCTGTTGCCGGTGCCGTACGATCTGAAATCGTTTCTGAGGTCGCTCAGCGCCGCGCTTGAGTCGTCTCCATCCGGTCCGTCCCAAACACGCCCGAGGTCGATGACGGTAAAATCGACCGGATTGTAGCTGTCCCGGATTTCCCGGAGGGCGTTATCGAGTTCAATCCGCGCCTGCGCGTGTTGGGCGGCGGTGCAATCCGTATCCGATACAACATAGATCGTCGCATAGTGGACCGGTATCGCGGTCGGGCCGGGTGTGACGGTCGGAACCGCGGTCGGGGCGGATGTGGGATCGGGTGATGGAGATTCGGTCGGCTCGGCTGTCGGAACCGTTGTGGGTTGAACGGTGGGAATGGGCGACGGTTCTCCGGTTGCCATGTCCGTAGGCAAGGCCGTCGGGGTATCGGTTATCCCGGAGGTCGGCAGGGGAGTTTCCATGGAGGGCGGCCGGTCGGAGGGAGTCGGTATTTCCGGATCGATAAGCTCGCATCCCGCCGGGATGATGAGGATCGTGATAAGCCAGATATATTTTTTAATATAATGCATTTTACACTCCTTTCAGTTTTTATTTGAGGTATATATGTATATCGTTTGAAAAAAGAAAATCACTCGGGTGTTGCGGGAAAAAACCTGTCGGGGTTAATGTTCGTCTTGCCGGTTATATGAAAGAAATGGTAATAGTGGTACCTCTTTGCCTGGTGCCGCACGCGGAACGATTACCGTTTTTTCCGTGTCTCCCGCATGAAGGATATCGGTCTCCTCTCAGAAACCTTCCGCCGTAAAAACGCCTTATATGAGGAAATCTTTTGTGAAGAACCGGATGACGGCGGGGATGCGGAAATCGTATTACGCTTTAAAGCGGAGGTGAAGGATCGGGTGGAGGAATATTTCGAGGATGATTCGATCACCGTTACCGACGAAGGGGATCTGCTCGTCGGGCTCCGGTTTCCCGAAGACGAATGGGTGTATTCCATGATTTTGAGTTACGGAGATAACGTGGAAGTAGTGAAACCTCATTATATCCGTACGATCATCAGGGAGAAGGCGGAGAAGATTCGCCTGCTGTATACGGAAGAAAAACACGACGCGTGATGGAAAAGGAATTTCAATAAAACCCGTCGTACACATTTTTCCTGTGTCGTATTCTGAGAATGAGAATTTCAATTGCGGGTTTATTAATCCGATAGACGATTCTGTAATCGGAAAACCGGTAACTGTACAATCCCCGGTACTTTCCCTTCAATTCCTTTTTGGCCCGTTCCAGTTCGATAAACTCACCGTTATTACGCTTCAAAACTGTATCGTACTCTTCGATTTCCTCGAAATATTCCTTGAGGGTCTGATTGACGAAGAAACTTTTTTTCTGTGGGTCTCGGCGGCTATTTTATCCAGCTTTTCCGCAATTTTTTCATCGATTGTTGTACTCAATAGTGTGGTGGGCATTCCTTGATCCTTTTTCCGTATTTATATTATGGATACAAGAAATATTATTTATCATGTCAATTGTATTGGAGAAAAGGTATATATATGTGCAGCCTGTCCCGTTCGGCATGTGTCGTGGTCCGGTTACCAGTTGACCGGTAACGTCTCCACAGGATCCGATTTCTGGAATTCGGTATCGACCACATAGAGGATAAATATATATTGCGTCCCGCCTGTAAGGCCGGTGAATGTATCCATTATTGTCTGATCCGTTCCTATCTGTGATTGATCGAAATAATCGGAACTGTGGTACGTCTCTTCCCCGCCCGATGCGGGACGTGAATAAATGTAGACATGGAACTCGAACTTCGAGAATACCTCATGCTTTTCCGAAAAATCAGGGAGGGTGAACGCAAAGATAATATCGTCTCCGCTGTGACTGAAGATCGAAAGGTTTTCCACCGGCGGCGGAGCCGCCATGATTATGTCCCAGTCGTTCGGTTCGCAGCCGGATGGCAGCAGGAGGGGTAGAATCGAAACAAAAACGATAGTGATTGTTTTCATCGTACGCTTCATTGTTGTCGCTCCTTGATAAATGCCCCGTTCCAGGAGAGTTGAAGAAGGAGGGTCGCATCGGGGGCGGTGAGACCGGGATAAAACCTGAGTGCCCGCTGCATATAGGTGTAGTTGGCGTCGAGGTCGAAGGCCCCGATACGGACCGATACCCCGCCGAACACGCCAAAACCGTGTTCAGTTACGTCCAGGAGGGTGAGAAAGTCGTATTCGCCGCCCCCGCGCAGCGCGAGGAAGTCGAGGAACCACCATTCGAGGGACCCGATAAGCCGGGAGGCCACCCCCCACCGCTCGTCGTCCCCGAGGCTGTAATATATTTCCGCCACTTCCTTTACGGCGGCATACAGACGGTTTCCGAAAAGCCCGCTTACCATGGTCGTCTCCCAGACAAGCGGGTACGGCGCGGTTTTATACGCCACGTATTCCTTCTCGCTGTAATCGAGGTACACCTCCTGGAGGAACGGCACGGTGGCAAGGGTGTCGAATGTCAGCCTTCCGCCGTCGAACCGGGTGTACAGGCCGAGGGTGGCGGAGGCGGAAATTGTATTTGAACGTGGATCGCCGGGGCCGTCGCTGCCGCCGAGGTTCGCATTACTGTTGAATATGAATGCGGAGCCGCCGACAGCGAACCAGTCGTTGAGGCCGACGCCGAAACTCAGCCTGCCGCCCAATACATTCGCCCGCGAAGCAATGTAGATATCGCTTCCGGGGGGCTCCGAAGGTATCTCGTAATTGAGATCCCGGGAGATATTCGAGTTCATGCCGAAGGTGAATTCCGCGCCCGCGCCCATGTTTTTACCGATCGGGAAATAATAGCCGAGTTCGTTTTTCAGGATATCCAGTTGATTGTAAAGTCCCGGAATGACTTCCCACGTGAAATCTCTGTGGCCGTCGATTTCTTCCGGGTACTGGACGTAGAACGGACTCAGATAATTGGTGCTGCCGGTGAGGTATATTCTGTCCTTGTTCACGAATCCCAGGTACGCCGGGTTGAAGCTCGGCGCGTAGAAAATCAGCTCGACATTGAACTTGGGGCTGGCCGCAAATAGTTTGTTCAGGTAGTAGGTGACAGCGCGGTTGGTGCTGTCGATTTTCTCCGCCTGCTTCAGCTTTTTTCTTGCCGTTTCCGTGTCCTTTTTGTCGACAGCGTCGACCGCTTCGGAAAAAACGGTCAGTACCTTTTCCGCCTTTTCCTTGGCGATTTCAGGTTCTTTTGCAACGGCGACAACCGCGGGGGCCGGCTTGAGGTCGAGGGAACGGACCACTGCTTCGGCCAGTTCCGCGACAAGCCGTTTGTAGGTTTCGGGCGGTCCGTCGACCTGAACACTCGTCACCGTCGCGCCGGTCTGTACGTCGATCAGCTTTACCGTCACGGCGAGCTGCCCGAAGACGTCGAAGACGCTTCCGGCCACAAGATATTCGGCGGTGAGCATTTTCCCTATCTGCATCGTCTGGGAATCATCCGATAAATCGGAGACGGCGAACTCCTGTTCTTCCAGAATCACGTTCCGCCGTTCACGGTCGATAATCGTGATCCCTTTCGCTGCCGCCAGCTCGACGGCGATAAACTCAGCAAAGCCCTTGCCAAGATATTTGTAGGAAGGATTGTCGCTCTGCACCTCGAAGTCGAGCACCGCGATACGTGCCCGCTCTCCGGCCGCACACGGCACAAGACATACAAAAAGGAATATCAAAATAAAAACCGTTTTTCTTTCCATTACCTTGAATTATAGGGTTATCATCACACCTGTCAAGGAAATGCGGGGGGGGATGGCGAATTTCATAACAAAAAGCGGCCCTTGTGCCGTAACGATACGTCCGGTAAATTGTATATTTCCCCGATTGCTTTTACTAGTTCGTCGAATCTGATATACTACCCTTTCGTTTATCGTGACGAACAAATTCAATATAGTTGACAGGCGATGAAAAAGAAACTGAATATTGCCGTATTACCGTTTTTCTTCATTACTATTGCTCAACCGCTGGGTGCCTATACCTATCCGTATCCGATCGTTCACCTTTCTCCTTTTATGGCCGCAACCTTTTCTTTTCAGCAGCCTGATTTACACAGTCGTTATGAAGCGGCCCCCGGTTTTCTTTTCGGCATTGGTGCGTCGAATATCATTGCCAGCCATTTTTATACCCAGCTTTTTCTGGATACGGCATTGAGCAGACCGCAGCGGGAAGACATCGCGTTTTCAAGCCATTGCGACATTGTCCTTACGGGGGGGTATCATTTTGCACCCTTTCCTTTTCTGCTCGTCACCCCCCATGCCGGGGGCGGCGTTGTCTTCCATTATAATTACATCGATCTGCTCGTCAATCCACATCTGACCGCCGGTTGTCTGTTCGACGTCAATATCGTCAAAAACACCTCCGTCTTTTTTTCCTTCGACACCTCCCTCCAGTTGTCGAACGGCTGGCCGCTCATGTTCCGGTTTCACATCGGTCTGAAAAACCGCTACCGGATTATCCCCGGTATACCGGAAAAGGCGAAGGCCTGGATCGGTGTTTCTCCGCCTTTATTTTCACCGGACGGCGACGACCGGAACGATATTGCCGAGATTTCCCTTCATGTTCTCACCTTTTCTCACATCGACGAATGGGAACTTCACATTCTCGACCCCATGCACCACCGTTTCAGATCCTTTTCCGGTACCGAACCGGTACCCGGTAAAATCCTGTGGGACGGCTATTCCGATGACGAAGAACTTGTCGAATCGGCTATGACCTATTATGTGGAGTTTTCGTTGTCGGACGAGTTCGGCAGAAAAACGGAGGCGCGGGCGGTTATCAATACGGGTATCCTGGTCCATGAAACGGAAACCGCCTTCAACGTCCGAATCCCCAGTATCACGTTCCCCCCGTTTTCGGCCAGTCTCGTCATCGACGGCGATGAGGCGACAACGGAAAAAAACCGGGAGATTCTCGATCATCTCGCCGAACTGTTTTCAACGCAATTCGGCGGTTACTCGATCCGCATCGAGGGCCACGCGAATCATCTCGACTGGGCGGACCCCGAAAAGAAGAAAATCGAACAGGAGGAAGTTTTACTGCCGCTTTCCCTCGTTCGCGCGGAAGCGGTGAGAGACGCCCTTGTCGTGCGGGGCATCGATGCCGGGAGGCTGACGGTGAGGGGCGTCGGGGGGGATATGCCGATTGTCCCGTTCGACGATACGGATAATGTATGGAAGAACCGGCGGGTGGAGTTCATTTTTGAGAAATAGATGCGGATGGATGATAGGGATGAGATTTTTTTTGTAAGGTGGTCTCATTTTATAAAAATAAAAATAATCACGCAAAATGTCTTGACAGGAACCGGATAAAAAAACAGAATACTATTTCTGAAACATCAAGTGAAATCATGGTTATGGGAAGATGAAACCCATTATGATAATGCAAAGGGACGGACGGGATGTTTTGTCGTCCCCCTCCGGTTGCAGGTGCATTTCAAATGGAGGTGTATATGCCGTTATATAACCAGCTAAAATGGATCGGACCGTATCGGTTATCGACAATTGACTTCAAAAAAATAAACATACCTGCCGGTTCCGGGGTTTATGTTTTTACCGAGTATCCCGATCCGCTTAAACCCAATCCCCGTCTGCCATCGGAGACTGATCCCAATTATGTAAAGGCAATAGATAAGATGAGAATAACCCCTTCCGTAGTGTATGTCGGCAAGGCAAAAGATCTTCATACACGTCTTCCCGGTTATAAATTCCGTCCCTATCTGGAAATCAAACGGCACGGGGGCCGCCCTCCGAAACACAAAACCAGCCGTCATAAGGGTCGGGCCCTCCTTCATGCCAGTCAGTATTTTAACGGTACGCTTTTTCTCCGCTGGGCATACCTTCCTTTATGTTCGATATTATCGAAAGAAACACAGCTGATAAAGGAACTCAGACCGGCACTCAATACAATGGGTATGTGATTTCCGGTGATTTCAAATCATTACTGAAACAGGATGGTATCCGTCAACACAATTTTTATATAAAAAAATTTACTCGCCAAACATGACATACTGGTGTCAAAGCCGAATGATAGGATTGAAGAAAATATTAAAGGGAGGTGACATTATGGCTTCATCATGTCTGTCATGCGGCATGCTCCTTGAAGGGAATGCGAATCCGAAAGCAAAGGAGATATATTGCACGTATTGTTCCGACAAGGAGGGGAATCTTCTGCCCCGTGAACAGGTGCGACAGGGCATAGCCGGATGGCTCAGGGAGTGGGCGCCGGAAAAAAAGAATGTCGATTTCCTGAAGCGAGCCGACCACTATATGAACTCGATGCCCGCCTGGGCGGATTGAGGGAGTGAAGCGGCACGACACATGAAAAGCCGGGCGGCGGGAACCTCGACGGAAGGACGCGTCCGGCTTTTATGTTTGCGGGGCTTGATGAGGAACCGAATGGATGCGTATCACGATTTCTGTTGTTCAGGCGGCCGTCATGTGTTCCTGTCGTGTTTCCCGTGCGACGGTGCTAAAACTGTTTCCGGCGAACAGTTTATTGTTGTGTAAATGCGGTTCTTACCGCGTCCTTCACCGTCGTCAGCCCTTTATACGATATTCCCGCCGCCTTTTCCTCCTCCTTGAGGGCCGGACCGATAATGTGGGAAAAACCCATTTCGTACGCGGATTTGATTCTTCTTTCGGTATGGGTGACGGAACGCAGTTCTCCCGCAAGGCTGACTTCACCGACGACCGCCGTTTTCGGGGGCAGGAGCAGGTCCGTTCTGGCCGAATAGAGTGAAAGGCAGATGGCGAGATCGATTCCCACCTCGGTGATTTTGATGCCGCCCGCGATATTGACATAGATGTCAACATCGGAAAAAGCCACCTGAAGGTGTTTTTCGAGGACGGCGGCAAGCCGGGATACCCTGCGCGAGTCGATTTTATCGGAAAAAACACGGGAGATACCCCCTTTTACCGGAACGACCAGGCTTTGCACTTCGACCATAAGCGCCCGCGTCCCTTCATAGACCGCGGCAACGACGACGCCCGACGGCGGGCTTGTCTCTCTGTGTTCGAGAAAAAGGGAAGAGGGGTCCGCCACCTGAAGAAGTCCCTTTTCCGTCATGGTAAAAAGACCGATCTCATGGGTGGCTCCGAACCTGTTTTTTGTCGACCTGAGTATTCTCACATCGGAATCGGATTGATCAAAATAGAGGACCGTGTCCACAAGATGTTCGACAATCTTGGGCCCCGCGATGATTCCTTCTTTTGTCACGTGACCGATGAGGAAAAGCGATGAACCATGTCTCTTGATGTGTTCGTTCAACTCATAGGTGCATGTTTTTACCTGTGACGGTGTACCGGGAATCGCCCCCGCCTCATCCGAATGAATCGTCTGGATCGAATCGATTATGACGAGGACGGGTTTCAATGTCTCCATCGATTTCAGGATCGATGAGAGATTCGTTTCACAAAAGACTTCGATTGTGTCCGTACAGGCAGCAAGTCTTCCCGCCCGTCGTTTTATCTGTTCGGCCGATTCTTCACCCGTGACATAGAGAACCCGGCCTTTCGTTTTCATGGATGCGGCGAGTTGAAGCATCAGGGTGGATTTCCCGATGCCGGGCTCACCGCCGACGAGTATTGTCGAACCCGTGACGATTCCACCGCCGAGCACCCGGTTGAGTTCTTCGATACCTGAATCAGAAAGCACTTTGTCTTTTGTTTCGATCGCGTTGAGGGGTACCGGTGCATGGCCGCTCGTTTGTGTCCGGCGGGTTGCGGATGTACCCGCCTTGATTTCTTCAAATGAATTCCATGAACCGCAGTGGGGACAGCGGCCGAGCCATCGCGGTTCTTCATGACCGCATGATTGACAGGTAAAACGCGTTCTGATTTTCATGCTTGCCGGGGCATTGTAGGATATTTTATGCGTTTCTTCAAGCCGTATACATGAAAAGCAGTTCATGCGGGCCCGGTTTAGCGCCTCCGAACGGGCCGCATCATCATGATTGCGGCACCCTGCGGGCATACCGGCGGAATTATCGGTTCTTCACTTGACGTACTTGTCATATCGATATATAAAATAATCTGATGTTTTTTCATGAAATGATCTCTCCGCGGAACTTTTACGGTCAACGATTTTAAGCGATAGTGTTATTGCTTCGGAGAGAAAAGTAGACGGGGATGAACTATGAAGATATGGATCAAGCTGCTTATCGGGATTATACTCGGAATCATTTTGGGATACGTTGTTCCTTCGAATCTTGTGGGAAGTTTTTTTGACAGTGCCGCCCAGATTGCCGTCAATATCGGCAGGTATGCGATTTTTCCCCTTGTCTTTTTTTCTCTTGTCATTGGTACCTATGAACTGAAGCTTGAAAAGAGCAGGTTCAAAACGTACGGTTATATGTTCCTTTTCATGATCGCCTCGACGCTTATCCTCGTTCTGATCGGGGTGCTTTCGGTGTTCATCTTTTTTCCCAAGGGCATTGCGATGGTACCGGAGGAAATGGAAAAGATCAATGTGCCGGGACTCAAGGAGACCCTGCTTACCATGTTCCCGAAGAACATGTTCAATGCGTTGATCGACCGGGGGGATTTTCTCCTTCCCCTCGTGGTCCTTGCGCTGGTAATCGGCATGAATCTCACATTCGACAAGATTATTACACGGCCCGTTGTTCAGCTGGTCGATTCCCTTTCACGGGTTTTCTATCATATTTATTCCTTTGTCGCCGAAATATTCGCGGTCGGAATTCTTGCCATCACGACCGCGACAATCATGAAATTCACCATGATCGAGGATATTTCGATCTATTTCCAGCTAATTATCATCCTCATTATTGATGTTGCCATTGTTCTTTTTTGTATTTTTCCCCTGCTTCTCTATTTCTTTGTCGAAAGGAAAAATCCGTTTAAATGGCTTTACGCAATCACGGCCCCGCTGCTGACCGCTTTTATAACAGGGGACGAGTATATATCCCTTGGTATGCTCATCAAACACGGGAAGGAAAATATGGGTGTTTCCCGCAAAATCGGTTCCATCTCCTATCCGATGTTCGCCCTGTTCGGTAAGGCCGGGACCGCCCTCGTCACGAGTGTCTCCTTTATCGTGATTCTCAACTCTTCACGTTCACTCGATATCAGCATCCTCGAAGTTTTATGGATTATCGGGCTTTCATTTCTTGTTTCATTTGTTATCAGCCCCGTGCCCGGGATAGGGGCCTTTACCGCAATCAGTCTTCTCTGCAACAGCTTCGGAAGCGGCGTTCAGGAGATGTACCTGATTTTAAAACCGATTGCCCCCCTTCTTGTCAGTTTCGGGGTTGTGATCGATGTTGCCGTGTCAGCTTTTGTCGCGTTTTTTATCACCCATCATGACAGTATGAAATTCAAGATAGAAGCAAGGGATTTCATTTAGCGGAATCCGGGACCGCCGGATCGGAATCCGGGACCGCCGGATCCACGTTCTCCCATATCATAGACGGCATCGTGCTTCACGACGGCCGCAGCATGGGAGTTTATCCCCGCCTGTTTTTATCCCGATTTTTCTTCAATGAGTAAAAAATAATGTCGATATTCTTAACGGGAGGGGGAGAACCATGATTTCCGTATTACAGAATCAGAAGATAAGAAAAAGATCCAGCCGGCCCGGTCTCAGACCCGTCAAACAGCCGGTCTCCCGTATATCGCGGAAGCGGGTGAATTGGTCATTCTCCTTGGCGAGAAGACGGCGACATAAGGGATTTAAACCGTCGATGTTGAAGTACCCGATTCTGGGCGCGCTTGTTCTTCTCCTTGTTTTCCTCTTTCTTTCGTCGCCCCACATCTTTTCTCTTACATTTTCCGGGAAAACCTTGCTGTTGCCTGAAGAAACGTCCCTCGCAGGGTTCCATGCGGGATATACTGTTTTCGGAATGATTGATGACGAAAGCCGGCCGGCGCTTATCGGTATCGGGATGAGAAACCCGGAGGAGAAGCAGGTCCCCCCGATACATATTCTCCGGGAGGGGGACAGCATTTACAGTATCGCGAAAGAATACGATATTTCCTTTTACGATCTGTTAAAAGCGAACAGAATAAGCGACCCGAAAAGCCTCAGGACGGGTGATACGATTAATATATTTCCCGCAACAGATGTTTCCCCGGCAGCGCACGTCGAAGGAAATCGTCAGGATACCCGCCTGCTGCCTGAGGAGATTTCGGTCAGTGCAAATTCCGGGAGGGGATATGCTCCGTTGGCGGTGAGTTTTTCTCTCGATACGCCGATTCCCGAAGGCGCCGCTTCCTTTATGTGGGTGTTGGGAAACGACCGGTATGCATTCGAAAAGAATCCGACATTCACTTACAGGAAAACCGGAAGGTTCGAAGTTTTCCTTATTCTGACGGATAAAGATCATCATGAAGTCGTTTCGAATACATTAAGCATTGAGGTCATGCCCAAAACCACGAAAAAGGTTCGCATCGAATCGAATACGCCGAGGTTCGTCACGGTCGGTGAAATAAACAACATAATCGATCTGTCGGAAGTATTGGGAAACGATGTTTCCTTTGAAAGCGGTAATGCTACATTAATCCAGGCGCCGAACGTTTTACAGCATATCGGCGAAAACAAATTTCTCACCACCTCGGGCGGGTATTCGCGGGCAATCGTTCAAACGGAAAAGGAAAAACATACCATGTATCTTTTTATCAGCCCTTTTCCCTCGAAACACAGTTACGACCCCCCGTATAACTGGTACAAAACGCAGTTCGCCACCGGTGTGAACGGCAACTGCGGGCCCGCCTGTGTCGCGATGGCGATTCACTGGGCAACCGCGCGCGATATTCCCGTCGAAAAGGTGAGGGCGGAAATCGGTATGCCTTACAGGGACGGCGCCATCAGTTTCGATAACATGATACGTTCGTTCGGAAGACACGGAGTTGAGGTCGACAGGAAAACCATATCAGGAAACGATGATATTTTCAGGATCATCGATCGCGGAAATATTGTCATTATTTTATTCAATACGGGAAAGATAAGCAGGACAAAAGGCGACAGGACGACAAATATCGTCGGAAGATATTACGAAGACCGTGTCGGACACTATGTGATTGTAAAGGGATATACACTCGACAGGAAATACTTTATTGTCTATGACCCGATCCCTTCCGACTGGAAAACCAATTCGGCCCGTTATGCGGACGGAACAAGTATGCTCGGAAAAAATCGTTATTACAGCGCGTCGGAACTCATGAGGTCGATTCGCGATAATGTCCTCGAGGTGATACGGTAGCCGCTTACCGCATTTTCATCCCCCTCAACCGGTTTATGGCGCAGGCTAACTCCAGAATCCTGAATCCGGCGAAATGGCCGGATATTTTTTCACTAATAAAGTCGATACCTTTATCGCTGCGTTCGATTTCAAAAGCATCAAGAATTTCGCGTATCGACTTCTTTCCGTCTATAGAGCGTTGTAAAAATACGATAGCCGCGGCGACGGCTTTTGTTTGTGAAAGTTCCACAAGCTGTTCGACATCGGTAAGGTCGATAATCGTTTTTCCGAAATGTATCCGGTAGACCTCCGTCATATACACGCTTTCTTTCCCGTATTCATTGCGCGGATCCATGCTGCCCGGAAGCGGTATTCTTCTTCCCGATTGCCGCGGAAACCGCCGGTCCTCGACCGAACGGCAGGAAGGAAACTGCCGGGATATCCGGAAGGCCTTTCCTGTCACATCATAAGGGACATATCGTTTCATTTGTATGACCCTGTCGGCGATATCGAAATAATCGCCCGAGCCTCCCAAAGCCAGGACCGTCGAGACACCGTTTTCCGTGAACAACGGCCGGGCTTTGTCGATAAACGCAGTGATCGGCTCGTCCTTTTTATCGACAAGCATCTGCATTTTATGGTCGCGAAGCATGAAGTTCGTCGCGCATGTGTCTTCGTCCATAAGCAATACTTCCGCGCCCGCTTCGACCGCTTCCTGTATCGCCGCTGCCTGTGAGGTACTGCCGCTTGCGTTTTCGGTAGAAAAGGCCCTGGTATCCGAACGTGAGGGAAGGTTGTTTATGAACGGCGAGATATCGACCTTCTCGATATAACGGCCGCTGTATGATCGGATTTTTATCGTGTTTTGATTCGAGACGCAACGCTCCCTCCCGTCGCCGGGGATATGATTATACACACCATGTGATATCGTGTTGAGCAGTGTTGATTTCCCGTGATATCCTCCCCCGACTATCAGGGTAATTCCCTCGGGAATTCCCATACCGGTTATTGTTCCCGCATGGGGCAATGCGATGGATGTCCTGAGACGTGCGGGTGAACGGAAAAAAACCGCCTGTTTTTCTTCCATCGGTTTATCGTCAGTCCCGCTTCTTCTGGGAAGAATCGCCCCGTCCGCGATAAAGGCGACAAGTTTCAAAGATGTAAGCTTTTTCCTCAGGCAGTCGGCATCTTCCGCCGTTCGTATATGTTCTTCAAGCCCGTATGTATCGATATTCCGGGCGAACAGGGATGTTTCGACGATCGCGGGTAGTTTGTCGCACAGCATGACGGCGGTCGCCTGCGATGTAATGTTTCTCCCTTCGGCCGGCAGGCCGATAAAAAAACGTATTTCGAGATATGCCGCGGTCACGACGACGGAGCTTCTTTCGAGTATCGATTGTCCCGGCTTGTCTATTGTCATAATGCCGCTGTATCCCGTTCCCAATCGGGTTCCCGAAATGCGTGAAGACGCATCGTAAAATTTCCGCGCGCAGAAATCACGATACGCCGTGCCGGTAATCACCGAATCGTACACCCCGGAAGGGATGGTTGTATAATCACGCGGAATCCGGAGGCGATAAATACCGGTATGCGGCGGCGCGTAGGGATCTTTCGGGATCCGGTCACAGAAAAGAATGAAGTCCCCATATTCATAAACACCGATGAGCGACTGATACGCTCCATAGTCTTTTCCGTCGATGGCGGAAATTTTCTTTCGTAATGTGTCAATGGTCTGCATTCTCTGTCCCGCTCTACAATGTAAACATATCGGAGTCAGGATGTTCGAAACGCTTTCTGCAGCCCTCGATTTCTTTTTCCAGGATATTCCATATTTTCTTTAGCTGTTCGTTGTTCCATTGATAAATGTTCGAATTCGCGAGTTGTGACAGGCTTCGTATGCTTTTGATAATGTTTTGGACCCTTTTTTCAGCCACACGCTTGAATCGCTGATCTTTTGTTTCATTTTTCATTAACTTCCTCCCATCATTAATATAATAGAAATATTATAAATATATTTAGAGAATATTACAATAATATAATAAAAATAATTTACAGTGGTACATCGCATTATTTTTTACAATCGAAGTTAATGCGGTTTCATTTAAGCAGGTTATCCGAGGTCATTTTCACTATTGACGACGATGCTGATGACATCGAGAAACTCGTTTAAATCGAAGGGTTTTTTTAAATAATACCGGAATCCGTATTCCCTGTAGCGGGAAATCACGGGGTCCGTCGAATATCCGCTGCATACGATCCCTTTCACATCCGGATCGATGCGCAGAAGGTGCTGTATTGTTTCTTTTCCGCCCATCCCCCCCGGTATGGTCAGGTCAAGCAGAACGACGTCGAAGCGATGATGTTCTTCCATTGCTTTTTTGTATGCCTTGACGGTTGCATCTCCGGATTCCGTTATCGTGATGGTACCTTTCATATGCCTGATTACCCTCTCGACGACATTTTGAATGAACCTGTCGTCTTCAAGCAGCAGAACATTGATGTTTTTCAGATCGCCCGGCCGTTCTACGGTGGGTTCGGCGATATTTTTTTGCGTCGTCGCGGGAAGGTAGATGTGGAATGTGGACCCCCTGCCGGGAACACTATGGACATCGATATACCCCTGATGATTTCTGATGATCGTAAAAGCCGTGGCCAGTCCGAGGCCGTGTCCGTCTTCCTTTGTGCTGAAATAAGGATCGAAGATACGGTCCGCGATAAGGGGATCGATACCGTGTCCTTTGTCGGTGATACTGATTTTAACGTAATGGCCGCTTTTCAGGTTGAATGTGTTATGGAAGGACAGCCGGACATTGGCCGCCCGTACGTGTATCTCGCCGCCTGCCGGCATGGATTCCCTTGCATTGAACATGATATTCTGCAAGGCGGTCGATATCTGGCCGCCGTCCATTTCAACAAGCCTGAGGTTGTCGGTGATGCGCAGGTTGACGGTACAATTGCTGTCCCGCACGGGAGTGTAGACCGATTCTTCCAGCAGTGTTCGGATCGAGCCGGTTTTTTTGACGTTCATGCCCCCTTTTGCAAAGGTGAGAAGCTGTAAGGTAAGGTTTTTTGCCTTCATCGCGGCGTTGATTGTTTCGGCCAGTATGGCGTTTATTTCTTTTGTCTCGTTATCGCAAAGACAGCCGGTGACAAAGGAAATATTGGCGATAATGCCGGTAAGCGCATTATTGAAGTCGTGCGCGATACCGCCGGCAAGAATACCGAGGGAATCCAGCCTCGTTGTCTGGATAAGGTTTTCTTCCGCCCTTTTTTGATCCGTAATGTCCCGCACAATCGATATGATTTTTCTGACGGCGGTGCCTTCGGAAACCGGTAATAAACTGTAATCGTAGGACATCATTTTATCTTTCATTTCGATCGAATAACGGTTAGCCGATTGCCGGCCCGTTCTGAATACCTCTTCATATGATCCTTTTGTTTTTTGTAAAAAGTGCGGAAAGATATCTTCGAGGAGACGCCCTTTGAGTTCTTCTCCGATACCCAGGGACCGTGCGTATTTGAGACATGCTTCGTTATAAAGAAGCATGCGGTAATCCGTGCCGATAACAAAAATATAATCGGTCAGCGAATTGATTGTTTTGCGGTATTGGGCTTCCGATGCTTCAAGCGATCGTTCCTTTTCCAGTTTATCCATTCGTTCGAGATCGAGATCCCGGCGTATTCGTTCGTCGTGCCCGATCACCAGGCACCCGATTATTTCCGAGAAACGATCGCGGATATCCGTTATCGACAGCCGGACCGGGATATATTCGTTTGTTTTCGAGACGAAATTCAGATTGACCGATTCCGGTGTATCCGGTTTCCGCCGGCTGATAAAGGAATCCAGACCCATCTTCGTGTTATCGACGACAATGTCGGGTGAACGTTTTTCCACATCGTCGGCCTGGTAGCCGAGTATTTCATTGATTCGCATGTTGGAGGCGATCATCGTGCCGTTTTTATCGTAAAGCAGGAAAAAATCTTCAATATTGTTGATGATATCGGGAAGTGCGATTTGCGGGCTTACCTCGAGAAACCGGTAGCGTGAAATGGCGATCTTGAAGCCGACTGCCAGAAAAAAAGTGGCGAAGTGATTGGTATATGGAAAACCCGATGACTGAAAAAACATCCAGAGCATATATGAGCATGCCGAAAAGAGGGAAGCCGCCAGTGTTGCCGCGGCCAGCAGTCCCGCCTGTCTCTTGATTTTTCCGCTTTTTGCACGGATTCCCCACAGAATAATCATGGAAAATCCGCACAAACATACCGCAGTCATATACGTTATCAAAAGCAGATTCGTGACGGAAAATAAACTGGTTTTGATCTGCCAGCCGGTATCGGTTGCGATGACCGAATCGAGCCATGTGTAGCGAGGGAATAAGGAAAGGATCTGGAGGACGATATAGGGAATATAAAAAACGATCGTGACGGCTGTCAGATATTTTTTTTCGAGATGTGCATGGGTAAAAAAAAGGGTAAAGTGAAGGAACAGCGGTAATGTAAAAAGGGCAATCCAGTTGCTGCTCAGATTGAAAATAAAAAAGGCGATTTCCTTTGTCCCTGCAAAATGATACAATGTCATTCCGAGATTCCAGAGACAATAGAGGGCGATAAGCAATATATAGAGTTTATGAACGGGTGTTTTCTCTTGCCCCACGATCGAATCGTATCCCAGGTAAAGGCATAGCAGAAAAAGTGTATATGAAATAAATGCCAGTATAATCATGATTCCGGAATGTTTTCCCTAACGATTTATTGCTTTAATTTTTACATAAATTATATTATATAATATTCCCGATATATATTCAATATTATTTCGGGTACTTTGCTGTAAAAGTTGTCATTGCTGCACAGCCGTCTTTTTTCACGAACTTGTATGAAAATGGCGGCCGGAGCCTATCTTCCGGCCGCTGTTTTGTTACGGTTGTGTTTAAGGTCGTCTTATAGCGGTTCCATTTCATTAAAAATCAAAAGCATTGTTTTCTGCTCGATCGTTCCTTTGTCCGCTTGCTCGAACTCCACCAGAAAGGCCAATTCGACGGCGATGTAAAAGTAGTCGAAATCCGGAATTTTTGAACAATCGACAGCGGCATTCACTTTGTATGAAGACTTCATTTTCTCCTTTTCATCCTTTGCTTTCTCCTTCTTCTTCTCTTCTTCGACAATAACCATACCGGTGAGAAAATCGACTTTGCTTTTTATATCCTTTATCGCAAAGCGTCTCCCGTCGACACTCGAAATCGTCATCTCTTTGATTATGATCCCTTCTTTTGCTTCATGCTGGAACATCATGGTATTCTCCGGTTCGATCCTGATCAGTTCGGTGACATCCGCCTTGATATAAAGCACATGTGCTTCGTTTACCTTCTCGTTTGTCATGAGTTTGATCATTCTTTCAACCTCTCCTTTGTAATTCTTCGAATGAAAGGTTCCCCTGATGCTTGCCTTTTCACCCGGGTCGATCTTCTCCGGCACATTTTCGATCGCCGTACAATCGCAGAATGTCTGGTATTGGGTGATTTTAAGCGGGCCGTCGCCGTTGTTGGTAAATGAAAAATCAAACGACATTGTGTCGTTCTGTTTCACTTTGCCGAAATCAAAAACAAGACTGTCGAAAACCATAATGGGACCGAGTTTATCGTCCGCAATACACCATGGTGCATATGCCGCAAGACAAATGAATATTATCGTTATTGTTTTTCTAATGTTTTTCATAGTTATTTTCCTTTCCGCATATCAACCGTATGCGTTCGTTTATTACGGAAGCCGGGAGCAAAAGCCCCCGGCTTCCGGTGAAGAGATACTCAGAATAAATCAATACTGAATGTGACGTTCGAACATGTATACACCATGTTGATAACGGGAACGCACACATCGATACATACCTTGTGGCATTTAATAGGGCATAGAAGCACCGGGACACAGACGGTACTGCAACCCAGAAAAGGAACACAGATCTGAGAGCAGCTTGAACCCCAGTAACATTCGGGAAGACAGACATTGGTACACTGGCGCGAGCACGAGATTCCCGCGACGGGAAGGTAAAGACAAACCTGCGCCGTGAAGGTGAGAACACCGTCCGTCCCGACCGAACCGCTCAGATTGCTGCACGCCCCCATAATGCACGACCTGCCGGCAAATGACGCGCGGACCGCATTGTTGGAAATGGAAAGGGTCACCGTTCCGGAAAAACTGCCGACTTCCACGCCGAATGCACCGAGGTAGAACGGCCCGACATTCACGCTTCCGCTTCCGTTCACTTTTCCGTCAGTCGAGGCGGAAAACGAAACACTGAAGGTGAAGCCTGCGAAACTGAGGGCACCCGATCCCGAGATACCGCTGTTTGAGAAGGCGATCTTCGCCCCGGCAATCGAATAACCCAATAGACTGATATTCCCCGTCCCGTTGAACGAAAAGGCGCCGGATGCGTTGACGCTTCCGCTGACCTGGACCATGCTGCCGCCTATATTCACCTTGCCGCTTACGGTGATGCCGCTGTTGTCAAAAGTGAATTGGGCGTTTGCAAGGCTGAATCCCCCTATCGTAATATTACCTGCGCCGGCCAGCTTGAAACTGCCGTTACTGGCGATATCCCCGCTTACCCTGAAGTAGCTGCCGCCGATATTGATGTTGCCCGAGAGTGCGATACCGCTGTTCGAGAAGGCGAGGTGGGCGTCGGCGAGATCGATCCCGGCGAGGTTGATGCGGGCGTCCCCTTCGAGTGAGAAGGTGCCGTTTGCCCGCAGGAGGCCGTTGACGGCAACACGGTTTCCGGCAAGCACCAGTTCGCCGGAAAGGGTGAAGCCCAGCGACGCGAGGTCGTCGAGCGATCCTTCGCTTTTACCGTGAAGGCTTAAGCGGAGTATGTCCAGTATAGTTTGATCGAACTCGAATTCGATCCCGTTCACCGACGCTTTGGCGAATACACCAACGGAACAGTTGAAGAACTCGATCTCCCCGTCGATGAATATGGACTGGCGGGCCTGAGTCAGTTCGATATCCAGTTCCGCATTTTCCCCCTGTTTTCCGTGTATTTTAAGGGGGCCGAAATCGATTTGGTCGATGTGACCCTTCGCGACAAATCCGTTGTCGCTCAGGCGTGCATTGATCGACGCTCTTTTCCCGAAACAGATCATTTCTCCGGAAAAACTGATCCCCCTTTCGAAAATGACCGTACCGATCGATCCGCCCAGCGGCGCGATATAGATATTGAGATCATTGAATTCGATGAAATCGGGAATCTGGTCTGAGGGGATGTTCGAACCGGTGATCGTATTTGTGAAGGCGATCAGATCATGCGGCGAAAGTTTGGTGAGTTTTCCCATGAGAATCTGCTGTGCCGATGTGGAAGAGAGCCGCAGCGCCATCTGCGCCTCGACATCTCCGACGGCCATTCCCCCCATTATTCCGAAAGTCGAAGGGGTCAGTGTGGTAGCGAACTGTGCATAATTGATACCGATTTCAAGGGCGAGTTCAGGTCCGATTCGCAGTCCCTGAATACCGAAGGGATTTTCCCAGTAGCCTTTCATCGTACCCGAACCTTTCGCCTCGAGCAGGCCGAGATCCAGGACGACATCGAAGTGAAGGGGTTCCGTCTGGTTCATCATGGCGACATTCATTCCGAATATCAGACTGAACGACGGAGGCGCGAGGGAAACACGTATCTTGAATGGATCGGTTTCGATAAAATCCCCCAGTGCAAGACGTGTGTCGGGAAGCGCCACCGTAATGTCGATCCCGGTGCCGAAGTAAGCACAGAGTTCGAGGCCGGTCTGTGTGTTTCCAGTCAGTTGAGAAAGAATCGGAATTTCCTCGAGTACCGCCATCAGCTGCAGGCCTTTCCGGACGGTAAATGCGTAGTCGGGATGTTGTGTCGCGCAGTCCCTGAGCGCCACGATAAAGGCGGCCTTTGAGAAACTCAGGCTGTCCATGAATGTCCCTTCGGCAACGGGAAAAACGGACGAAAACCGGAGGTCCTCGCCTTCTATCTTGCCATAAAGAACACAATTCCATACACCCTCGTATTTCTCGAATTTGACCTCGCATGCGAGGTCGATCCCCTGAATCGAGGCAGAGCCCCCGACGGAAAACTCCGCCCGGGTTCCCGAATAGAGATACATGCTTGCGTATGCATCGGAGATATGAACGGGACCGAAATCGAATTCATCCATGGCGCCGGTAAACGAGATCATGGATCCCGAGATAACGGTCGTTCCGCTTCCCGTGTAACCGTGCGCCGTCACGGTACCGCTTAAGGTCAGGCCTTTTTCGAGGTAAACGTCCCCTATCGAGCATGAATCGGTGGCTATCCCGATCAATACATCGTTGAACTGGATGTCAAAATCGGGGATTGTCAGTGACCTTCCGGTCGTCGTATAAAAGAGTTCTCCCAGATCATTAATGGTAAACTCCTCCGCCTTTACAAAAAGGCCAGCGCCTGATGAAGAAAGCTTTCCTCCAAGACCGTACATTTTTGTCCCCGTGGAGAGATAAGCGGCAATTTCGATATTGTTTGTATTTCCAAGATCGAACTGAATCTGGAGACTGTCAAGATAAATCCTTTCGATTCCGAACAATCCGTAAGCACCGTCACAAAATGCATCGGCATGAAGTGTTCCGTTGTCGTAAGAGAGCAGACAATCAAGAACCACAGGTTCCGCAGTTCCCAGGTCGCTAAATTCAATGGAACCGTGAATGGAAGGTTTGATATACCATCCGCGTTTCATATTGATATAATCCAGTTTTTCCATAATGATCAATTGAAGTCCGGCTTCTGTGAGCGTTATTCCCGACGTGACGGGAAGATTGAATTTCATGGCGCTTTCAATGACAATGCTTTTGGGATCGATTTTCCCCGCAAGGATTTGATCGTCCGTTCCCGCATTAATCCTTGCCCGCATGATCAAACCGTCTTGAACATGCATAAAATCACCAAACGCCTCCAGGATGCCCTTATTCATTACGAGAGTTCCCTCGAATACGATAATATTGTCTGTGCCCGATATTCCTTCTTCCCGCTCAATCCCGATCGATACATTGTCGAAAACAAACTGGTCAAGAAATTCACAATCGAAATCCTGAAACAAATCGCTTAACATGAAATTATCGGTTTTGTATTCGAAAACAGGAGGTGAAGTTACTTCACTGCATAAAAATTGATTGAATGCCGGGAGGTGTGAATCCGGAATTCTTGCCGAGGCAGTATATATGTTACCGGATACGGGATTTGAAACGGAAGCGGATGAGAGATTGAGATATCTGGAAATCAGTGATGTCTCGTCAATATGATAATAGTTGTTGTAATTTATATTGGTATATGGCAAATTATCATAAAGATGAGGAAAACCGGCCGGTTTGGCACTTCCGTATGGAAACATGTCTGGAGAATTACCCACAGTATGCTTAACCGTATACACACCTGACGATCGTGATTTTACAGGCATGGTACGAAGCTTTTCAGAGAAACACACATAGTGTTTACGGCGTGCCGTATCGTCCACCATTGATCCTTCGACTGATTGAATATCGTTTCCGAACGTTATAAACCTGTCGCAAAATATTTTTTCCGCAAGTGAAGGTGTCGTTTTAAGAAACGGATCGATATGAACGACATTACTCAATTCGGGATGGCCCTTGACTTCATAGATGTATTCTATATCTTTCACTATCCAGAGGGGATATTCGCCGCCAATGGTTTTTTCAAACGGAATCGCCTTGACGGTCAACGTTACATCAAAACCGTTCAGTGCAAGAATCTTGACGATCTGCTCATGATTAATCATGAGCGTATTCGCCGCTTTTGTACCAATTACCAGGTTTTTTTTATGCTGGGGATTATTATTCAAACCGGCTGCCGGACCC
Organism: Spirochaetales bacterium; assembly: GCA_016930085.1. Classification (NCBI taxonomy): domain Bacteria; kingdom Pseudomonadati; phylum Spirochaetota; class Spirochaetia; order Spirochaetales; species Spirochaetales bacterium. Next base: position 10,255 of record JAFGHO010000018.1, on the reverse strand, counting down.
AACGAATGTGCGACAAGATGCAGCCACTCATATCCGAAATTATCACAGGAATTGTTGTTCGTTACCGGTGTCGAGTTCGGAGCGATATGCCGTTCGAGACCCAGCGCGAAAGCGATTTCATTTGCACTGCAATTATTCATGACTTCGTCTTGCGTCAATGGTTTACGGTCTCTGCCCGACCAGTCATGGATTTCGCGGGAAGTCAGGGTTTTGCCCAGTTTATGATCTTGCGGTTTTTTGTGCAGGAAGTTTACCATTTCTTCTTCAACAATGTTGCCGGATGTATTCCTTTTTTTCGTGAAATATTTTTCATGCACTCCGGGAATCTTTTCAATATCAGGCGCGATTTTACTTCCAGGATCAGTCAAGAGGTAACTCGAAAAATGTGGATACGGAAATTGCTTGTCGTCTTTTTTAACAACCACATACGATAAACCGTCCGTTTTTATTTTATCCGTAAGATCTTTTGCGCTCGAATTATAAGAATCGATAAATCCCCGGGCCATCTCGATTTGCGTTTGATCGGAAAACCGGAAAACACGGTCGCAGTTTCGATCGAAGCGATCATTGAACGAGTTCAGGTGTACCGGCTTAAGCCATTCGGTGAAAAGATTGAAGGGTATGAATTTTTGAAGATCCGATTGTGTATAACTTTTCAATCTCACGGTGATTTTTTGAATGGAATCAACATTGATATAGGTATAAATTTCCAATATTTGCGGTTTTGCCCTTATATCGTCAATCTTGATGAACCAGGGGATCTTCTCTTTTATATCCTTGATAGCGCTGAGTATTTCGGCGTTTGAACCTTCCCCGGCCGAATCTCCCCCATTGAAGGCTTTTGATGTCGACCAGCCGTACATTAAGTAAGGGCTTAATGTAAATCTGAAATACTTAATATTGGGTTGGCTGTCATAGGTATACGTATATACCGGATATGCACAGGTATCGTCCTTTCGATCGAGTTTAAATCCGCCTTTTGTATCCAGCCCCCACAGCAATCCCGTAAGGGAAAGCACGATCACGCAGAAAAGTATCGTGATCAAACTTTTTTTACTATGTTTCATTTGTTTTCTCCTTTCGATTAATATTTTTTTAACTGAAACATTTTTCGATATGCCCGGTTTTTTACATACGTTTCCTCCTTATTTATATTCCGAATTTCATTCCGACTATTGAGATAATCGTTTGACTGGTAAAAATCCTTCGGAAAAATGGAGAATTGCTGAAATTTGTAAGTTGTTTTGAAAAGCGGGAAATGTTTTCAGAAGAGAAAAGAAAGAAATGTTTCCACTAAAACGAATAGCATTAAGGACGGATTATTTCGATGCCGATACCGTCCAGTTTTCCTTCGCATTTTTTCTTGAATCTCGAAAGAATATCTTTTTCCTCTCCGTTATCGGACAGGATGATCTTCAGCACCTTTCCTTCCCATTTGTGGGTTTCTATCGGGTAACCGTCCCTTTTCATGTTATTCAATACCCAGTTGGTATATGCAAGGATATAGTCCGGTACGGAAGTTGAATTCATTTCGATAACTCTCCTCTATGAATTACGGATTTCTATAAACCATTGGTTATAAAAAGTGTCATACCTGAGGTTGAAAAAAAATGTCGATAGGCACCGTGCTGTTTTTATATTGAGCAGTTCCGGGCTTCGCGCGTTCAAAACTGAAATCCTTCCTCTCTGAAAAGTCTGACACAAACATCCACAACGGCTTGATCATAGAGCGTCCCTTTGTTGTTGATGATCTCCTCGAGCGCCTCATCGATACTGAACGGCGGACGGTACGGACGGTAGGAGGACATCGCCTCGATAACGTCGGCGACGGCCAGAATACGTGCTTCAGGCAGGATGTCGCCGCCGGTCAGTCCGCGCGGATATCCCGATCCGTCGAGTCTTTCATGATGCTGATGGATGATCTCTGCAATCGGCCAGGGAAACGATATTTCTTCAAGAATTTCAAAACCGATTTGTGCATGAGTTTTCACGATATTATATTCAATCTCCGTGAGTTTTGAGGGTTTACAGAGGATTTCCGCGGGGACGGAAATACGACCGATGTCGTGAATAGATGCCGCCATGAAAATACCTTCCACCGCATCATCCGAATATCCCATTTCAAGGGCGATTGCCGTTGCGAGTTCCGCGACATTTTTAAGGTGTCCTGCGGTATAGGGATCGCGTGATTCGACGGCATGGATGAGGGCATTAATCATACCGTTCATTATTTTCTGTTGTTTATATACAGAGAGAAGCACCCTCAATGAATTATTGAGATGGCTGCATATATCGAAATAAAGATAACCTTCATGCGAAGATACTTCGAAAACGATAAATCCGAACGCGTCCTCGGCGGATCTTAATGGTTGTACCAGTAACGAGAACCGGTCTGCAAGCGGTAAAATATCAGGTGAAATAATGGAATGCGAGTGGATTCCGTTTTTAGTTTTACCGGGCCTTTCCTTTGATATATCGGTAAGCGAATAGATGAGTTTGCACTCGGATGAAGGCACACCCGCTTCGTTATACATAAAAAGAAACGCCCTTTTAATTCCGGCCGTTCGTACCTGTGCATCGATATTTGCGATAAGATCTTTATAGGTGGATATACTTTCCATCTCGAACTTGATAATACTCATATCGTTTGTGAGGGCGGAGAGGTATTGCTTTTGATAATGGTATTCTTGCATGAACCGGTTTTCTATGCAGTAACGGGCCTCAAGCAGAAGATCCTGGGCCCGAAGCAAAAAGTCGGAGAGTGGACAATGGTGGGTCAGAAAATCGTGGAGAAGCCGGAATATCTTCTGGTATAACGAAATATTACCCCTGATGGACTCCTTTTGTATGATATCGGAAAGCAAGGGAAGGAAAGTCCCGCTTTTTTCTTCGATGATATCGGTTTTCATGGCTTCGAGAAGGGATTCGATCACCGACATATATTGATCGATATTGATATCCTGGACAAGCTGTACCACCCGCTTTGTAAACTCATCGATGAGAAGCTCGAAGTATTCCTTTTTCCCTGATAGTTTTCGTTCGATAATGACATGTTCGAGATCTTCGAATTGTGAAGACCGGTACGTAACGTCGGGCGATGAGGGGCAGCAAGATTGCCGTATGATCAGCCGTGAGGGGATAGTTGTGGTTTCCGCGACAATTTCACCTTTTAGCAGTGCGATTATGGTTTCCACCGCTTTTTTCCCCATTTCAAAAGTCGCGTTCTGGACCGTGGTAAGCCTTGGCGTACTGATGTAGGACGCATCGATATTATCGAATCCGCAGACGGCAATATCGTCGGGAATGCGGATATTATTTCGCCCTAATATATCCATGGCGATGAGGGCAAGGGTATCGTTTGCCCCGATAAGGGCGTCGAAACCGTCTTTGTTTTTTTCGATAAAAAGAGAGAGGGCCCGTTTTGCCGAAACGATTCCGGACCAGTTGAGATGTGAAGTGACCAGCACCGGATCGACCTGAATACCGTTGGATACGAGGGCATCCTCATACGCACGAAATCTTTCTTCTTCTTCCGGATGATTTTTAGGCCCGCGAATAAAGGCAATCCGCTGTTTTCCGTGTGTATTGACAAGATGATTGACGATTTCGAACATGCCGTTGTAATTGTCTGCCGAAATACACGGGAAATGTTCACCGTCGACGGGAACGGCAATGGAAATGATCGGCATGGGTTTTAAGCTTTGGATGAGATCGGTGATTCTCTTTTTACTCCCGAAAATACTCAGGATACCGTAGTTGATGATAAGCCCTTCGATATTATGAGGACCGATCAAAGGGTAGATGTCGTTAACGAATTTTTGTTTCTCCTGTCGTATTGTGCTTTCATTGATGGCAAAGGTAATGAGATTTATTTTGAGATCTTCCGCGCCGTGGACGATTCCCTGCCAGAGGGGTGCATTGAATCCGCCGATGACCTTTTCCGTGATAAATCCTATGGTAAAAGGTGAATTATTCCATTTTTTCAAACGATATTTTTTCCGCATGATACCCTTTGATTACCAGTAAAAGTATAGTATAAATGCGGAGGTCTTCGCAACAAATAATAAGGCGTCTCCTTTCAAAACATCGTTTTGGAAGCGGAAGAAACCGAATATCCTCACGGCAAAAGTCCGCGACGATCGGCGGACATACTGTGAGGGCGGATTTTTACTCAATCGGTTTATTTTTTTTCTTTACTCGGGCACACCTTTTTTTTATATTTATAGTAGCATAACTGGATATCCGGAAGGGGAAAACGAATACGGCGAAAGCAGCCCATAAAAACAGGCCGACCATAGGGATTCTCATCGACTGGACGGAAAGCGATTATCATGTCAGTATCCTTACCGGTATTTATGATATGGCTGCGGTGAATGATATCAATCTCATCTGCTATGAGGGCGGCGTCCTCGACAGGGCGAAAGAAGCGGATATGCACGATGCCAGCCGCAATATCATGTTTTCCTTTCCGGATGCGGCGATCGTCGACGGTCTTATTCTTTTTCTGGGAACAATAGCCCATCGTCTTTCTGATGAACGGCTTAAAGCATTTTGTGAGGGCTATACCCCCATCCCGATGGTGAGTGTCGGCCGTTCGATCGACGGAATCCCGAGTGTCCTTGTCGACAACAAGCACGGCATGAAGGAAATCCTCTATCACCTCATTGATGAGCATTCATACAGACGATTCGTTTTCATCAAGGGGACCGAACATGACCGGGATGCTCAAGACCGCCTGACCGTTTTCCGTGACACATTAGCTTCGAGGAATATTCCCGTCGACGAAAGCCTGATTCTGGACGGGGAATACTATACAACGACCGCCGAAAAGGAAGTACGAAAACTCATCGAAGGCGGTAGAACGGAATTCGATGCCATCGTTTCCGCCAGTGACGATATGGCTTTTGGCGCAATAACCGCATTGCGGTCGTTTGAATTCAATGTTCCGGGTAATTATGCCGTAACCGGGTTTGACGATCTGAAAAACAGCAGCGTCATGACACCGCCGCTGACCACGGTACGCCAGCCTTTGCGGGAAGTGGGTATCACGGCGTTGACGGTGCTTTTAGATCGGATAGCCGGTAAAAAAGTACCTTCCGAGACGTTCGTACAGACAAAAGCGGTCATCCGGCAATCCTGCGGGTGCACCTTCGGATACTATATCCCATACAATAAGGAAAAAACCGGTGAACGGACATTAACCTTAACGGCGTTATTTGATAAAAAGAAAACGGCGATAAAGCAAAACATTATCGGCCACCTGCGACGGCTGTACTTTTTCAGGGATGAAGCGGAAATGCGGACAGAGGCGGAAAGACTTGTCAATCAGTTTTCTGAAATGATCGGCTCGGAAAATCCGGCGGCTTTCCTCCTCGCCTGGGATTCATTTCTCAGAAATGTGTTTCGCATGATGGAGACCTTTTACATCATTGAAGCTATTCTGAACGAGCTTTTCAGCGTCATCCTCCACAATGTGACGATGGATGCTTCATCGCAATGGATAAATGAGACGTGGCAGGAAGCGTCCGAGAGAATAGAGAAAAAAACGGCGCAAATCGACAAGCGGATCAATTTCGAACGAGAGCAGTATAACCATGCGCTGAACGATATCCGTGATTCCCTCGTCGTGACCATGGAAGAAGACGAGTTTATTTCCATTCTTTCCCGTAAACTCGCTTTTCTGAAAATCGATGAATTCTATCTTTCGTATTATTACGAAGGCCCGGCGGGTCCAGACGGGATATCGCGGCTTCTCTTCGCTTATAAAGACTCAAAACGGATCGATCTTCATGATGACGAAGTCGTTTTTCCGTCCCGCGGCCTTCTTCCGCAAAAATTTTTTCAACACAAACGGCGATTCGCTTATCTTGTCCATTGCCTCAATTATACGGATCACATTTTCGGTTTTACCCTTTTCCCGTTCAACATACATCAGTGCGGGATCTACAGTAATTTGAGGCGGATTATAAGCAATGCTCTCTACGGAAGCCTTATCTTCCGCCGGTCTCAAATGAACAAAAACAAACTCGAGAAGCAGAAAAAGGAACTACAGCTTCATCTTGAAAAATTCCGCAAGGCCATGGCGGCGTTCATCAATACCCTCGTCAAGGCCATCGAAACAAGGGATCCCTTTACGGCCGGCCACCAGCGACGTGTGGCGGATCTCGCGCGGCGGATCGCGCAGGAAATGAATCTGCCCCCCGATGTGATCGAAACGGTCCGTATGGCCGGCATTATCCACGATCTCGGCAAGATTTATATTCCCGCCGATATTCTCAGTAAACCGGGTAAAATCAAGGACATCGAGTTCGATTTAATCAAAACCCACCCCATGATGGCCTATAATATAATCAAGGCGATCGATTTCCCGTGGCCGATCGCGGAAGTCGTTCTCCAGCACCACGAACGGTTGAACGGAAGCGGCTATCCCAGGGGATTGAAAGACGAGGATATCAATGTCCCCGCGCGTATTATCAGCGTCGCGGACGTGGTCGAGGCAATGGCCTCGCGCAGGCCGTACCGGGAAGCCCTCGGCATTGACAAAGCGCTCGAAGAGGTGTTCAACAACAAGGGGATTCTCTATGACAACGGCGCGGTCGATATCTGTCTGGAATTGTTCATGAAAAAAAATTATACGTTTATCAAGGAATGAACCACTCTCACGTATCCGGTCCGGCGCCAAGTTTCACCGCCGTTTCCTCTCCAAAACGGAGAACGTATTCTCCATAACGTGCTATCGGTACAAGGCGGTCGTAAAAAGAGCGGTATTGCGGTCCGGTGATTCTCTTTTTGTAAAGCAGAAAAAGAAGCATCATGAGTGTATTGAAACAGGGGAGCCGGGCCCGGTCCGCCCGAAGAATGAGTGATTTGTCTTCCGATATAATCGGGGATGTTTCCCCGGCGGCGGCTTTAAGCAGAAGGCTGTCGGTGTCGTGTTCCGGAAAAGAGTGGGTGAAGACCGATACGCCAGGCGGCGTAAAACCCGTTTCTTCTGTGACTTCGGGAATCGTTTTAAGCATTATTGCGGAAACAACCTCCCCCAGACACCCCGTCTTGTCCATGTAGATCAGCGAGGAACTGTCGACAAACGCGGAGGTGAGGCGGGAAAACTGTACCAGTGAAAGATCGGCGTCGAAAAGCACGGGGGTTCAGGAATCCCTTTCGTCATCGGGTGATGCTTCCGTGAGAGAGGGATTCCCGCCGGGATCCCAATAGACTGTGGCGCGGAGGAGCCGCGGCGTATCATCGCCTTCAAGGCTGTATTCGCAGACCAGCCTGATATTGACGCCCTGAACGACCTGGCTTTCCGCCTCCTTTACCGAATGCAGCGAAAGATGCGGGCGGGCTTTTTCCAATGTCTCCTTCAGGAACGCGAAGGTCTTTACCGCTATGGCCGACCCGGTATCGATCGCTTCAAAGGCGCCGGTTTTGTTGTGTGCCGGCTGTGCGAGGTTTTCCGGCTGGCTGATATTCCCTCCACCGACAGCCTGCTTCCGGGAAGAGGTGCACAAGCAGAGGCCGGATATGATAATATACGTAAGGATCGTCAATTTCACGCCGCCCACCCGGCGGCCGCTTCCTGTCCGCCCCGTATATTCAATCATCATGCGCCCGGATTTGACGGATTCCAGGCGGTCCCGTCCTTGAACCCGACGATAGTCTGGGCGTGATTCAGGTCGGTGAATTTTGAAACGGAATCATCCCAAAACACATCATTGTCGTCGAGGTAATAATAAAAGTCATTAGGATTTCTCACCGCTTCCACATGAATCGACGTCCCGACGCAGTACCCGGAGGCGATCAGGTGTTTCAGCATGTTGACGTCCGCGTCGGTATAGATGATGAAATAGCCGCACGGCGCGTATTCCCAGTAATGGTTTCCCACCTCGCGGCCGCGGTAACGCGCGGCTTCCCTGAACGCGGCTTCGGATGGCCATATTGTATAATCGTCAAGCTCGTAGGGCATCTCGAGCCAGCTTGAACACCCCATCCTGATCGCCATGGAGGCGGCATGGAGCATGCTCGATCCGTCGTCGAGACCCTCGTTTATCTGGTGGTAGAGAAAGTCTGGACTAAAGATGTATTGCCGGTGGCCTGCATCCGGCGCTCCCCCGGTCCATGACGCGCCGCTCAAGTCCCAGCTGTGCTCCTTTGCCTCGTTGAAGGTCGTGATATAATAGCCCATGACAAAACACGCGCAGGAGCCCTTATCGCCCTGTTCCCCGACGGGCGGGAAATACTGTGTCGCCGAATGATCGGCCTCCTGATCCACCGCCACCCCCCGCGTGAGTGAGGGGGGCGATACCCCGCGGAGTTTCTTCATGCTTTTCCACTGTGATTCCGTGGGGGGCCGGTAGCCGGTCCCGTGGCCGTCCTGAGTGACGATATTGTACGTGACACCTTCCCGAAAAACCCCGCCTGCTTTCATGTCGCTACGGAGTTCGTCATCCGGTGGGATGCCTTCGGTGATCACGGCCCGAGAGCTCGCCGAGCGGGTTAAAGGAAGGATCTGTTCGGGATCCACCGTCACCATCCCCTTTGTGGCCAGGGTCAGGGTGCCCGTCGAAAGCGGGGCTATGGTGTACGGCAGGGATTCGAGTTCCGCAGTGAAGGACTGGTCGCCGGGGGGGCCGTCGTCGTAATTCGTATACAGTTCCGCGGAAAAATCCCCGACCATGCAATTGTCAATCGTACTGCGGTTTTCAACTGAAAGAAAAAGGTCGAAGTCATTGATCGCCGGGGCGAACTCGGAGATGTCGAGGACGATATCGTTCGCGGGAAACGGTTCGGCGCCGCTGTAAATTTTATCGTCCCCGTCCCGCAGCTGAAGTTCCTTTTCCATATAAGGAGATGAGGGATTGCCGAGTCCGGCAACCACGCGGCACCTGTTTCGCTGGGGGTGGGTAAGGCGGAACACGGCGACAATGGTCGGTTTGTAGACGTGGCTGAAATCGTTATAAAAATAATAGATCATCATCTGCTGTTTTTTCATGACCTCATAGGTAATCCAGTAATGGCCGTCGCCCCCGACATTCTGCCAGCTGGTCGTGGTACCCCATGAATTGACAACCTTGAACGCCCCGCTTCCCGTGTTCGCGTCCGGGTCCTGGACATGGAACTCGGCGGTGCACGCCGGGGGCGTCGTGTTGTTGTCTTCGTTCAGTTCGGCAATGACATTCGTCGCGTCTATGATACAACCGATGTAATACGTACCGTATGGGACGGAGGGCACCGTAAACTCTTCCTGGCCCCCGAAGACTTCACCAACGGGACAGTTATAGGTGTACTTGATGTCGCGTAAAAGGGTGTCCGATGATGTGATCGTTCTGTCCCCGGAAAGATACAACCTGATCCGTTGATTCGAGTCACTGTCCGATCTTGTTCCGATATTATCGAAGTAAAACAATATTTTTTTCTTCTGGCCGGGATACCCGTACGCCTTGTCTTCCCAACTTCCTTCTCCGGCATAGATTTTTTCCCAGGCAAGAAAATCCGCTTTTCCGCCGGTCGCTTTCACTTCACCCAGAAAAAGTGTGTCCGCGGGTTCGTCTATATCCCGGATCCATACCCGGTCCCCTTCGTCAAGATTAATATCGAAGATCGAACCGGGACAGGCCGTCCATGTGGCTTCATCGTCCGTACTGTATTCCGTTCCGGCCCGGGCATAGTAGATTTTATGGTAAGGAATATGGAGATAGGGTGCGTATTCCCCCTCCACTCCCAGTGCGACCGCTCTGCCGTCTTCGGGAGGCGGACACGCTTCGAATATCAATAGCATGGCGGATATGCAGAACCATGCGAGTCTCTTCATTATATTTCTATTCATCAACCAGCTCCTTCATGAGAATATATTCCTTATTGTCCCGAATTTCAATGCATACGGGCCTTTTCTCGCTAATACTATAACGAAAGATAGCACAGTGAAAGAGGAATTGATTATTAATAAAAATGTTTTAAAAACAGCAGATCGGCCGGCACCGGTTTTAAAAGAGTGTTGATCTTTTTACGGTTAACAGGATGTTTAAATGAAAGGTGCCGGCCTTCCACAGATGCCCGACAGCTATTGTTCAAATAATTATCGTTGAATAATAAATTGGTGGTTATATATAAGCCATCTCTTACAAAAAACGCAGAGGCATGGGTTTTTTATCGGTTTCAGAATAAAATTAAAGCAGCGGTCACTTTCTATGCGTTATATAATGTATAAAACTTTTTATTCAAGGAGCCTCATATGACAGCATCTGTTTTGCATGAG